>JACDEG010000638.1 GCA_013816505.1 Pyrinomonadaceae bacterium
AGGGCACGATAGTGCCGCCATACCAGGCAATATTTTCGAAACCATCCAGCGAGTGATATTCGATTCCGTGTTCGGCGCAGAAGTCTATGTAATGCTTCATCGTTTGGGTGTTTAACCCTCCGGTGAAGTCAGCATTCTTAACGTCAAAGCCGTTCCACCAGGGAAAGGTCGTCTTCCCCAGTTTGATCCACGAGGTGTCCGTGATGGCGGAGGGAGGGTTAAGGTTCATTACGATGTTCGATTCGATCAGCCGTCCCGGATCGTCCGCGATCATCAAGACCCGCCACGGCGAGACGTGAGGCAAACTGGCTTTCACTTTGATTTGAGGATTGTCCAACCGGGGAGAAAGTTTACTAATGAGAATGCCCGGGCTGCCCGCAATACCTGATAGATACATTCCGGCATAATCGGTCAAATCCGCTTCGGTAATGGCGACCCAAATTTTGTCGGGATATTCCAGCAGCAGAGGTAGGCCGACCAGCGAATCCGGAGAGGCGCTTTTCAGCGGGAGAATTTTGTAGTGGAATTCATAAGGCGTCTTGAACGAAGTTACAGGCAGTGCGTATGCCTTGGGATCGCCGACGAAGGAAAATGTTGAATGCTCGGAGGTGATGACCAGTTCAGGCAGAGCCGGTTGTCGTGGAATCTGGTAGCGAAAAGCCACCCCGTCATCATACGCCCGAAAAATTAAGTTCAGTCGCCGACGCGGCTCTGATTGCTCCTCAAGCGAAATAACTGCCTCGCGGTAATGGTCTCGCGCCGTGCTTGTCTTCCCCGGGTTGATTGCATAAGTTTGGTCGCGCTGAGAGCGCGCGACCTTAACGACTTTGAAATTGCTGTTGAGTGGGCCAGCAGGTGCCAAATCGATGCCTAAGTTCGCATCATGAACCAGCGGTTTCCTCTGGTAGAAGACGCTATAACAGGGAACGGATTTCTCGCCCGGCCTCTCACATAACCCAAATACAATTTGTATTTTTTTATCGGGGGACTCGACGACAACAGAGTTATTGAAGGACAATTCCCTCGCCGCTTTCTCGCCGGCTAATGAAGCTATTACAGGGAAGCTCGCCAGAAACTTTATTAACTCTCTTCGGTTCATAGTGACATCTCTCGCCTCCGCGAATTACTCGTTGATGAATTGTGCGGCGTTCTCTTTCGTAATCCGCGCCGTCGGCGGCGTGATCTTTTTCGGTGCCTGTTCTTTGTTCAGGATTTTCACCGCCGTTTCGATGGCCTCTGTGCCGCAGTTCGGGTAAAGGAATGTCGCGTCGAGTTTGCCGTCGAGCACGGCTTTCGCGCCGCCTTCGGGGCCGGGCAGACCGTCAATCCCGATAATCTTTAGCCCCTCGGCGCGGTTCATCGCCGTCGCCGCGAGGTAAGCGCCCATCGCCATCGGGTCGTTGTGGCCGTAGACCAGATCAATCTTTTCGTTCGCGCGCAACGCGGCTTCCGCCTGCTCGCGTCCCTTGTCGCGCAGCCAGTCGGCGACCGGGTCGGCGACGATTTTGATTCCGGGGTGAGCGGCGACGGCTTCGCGGAAACCTGCATTGCGGTCAACGGCGGGCGTTGAGCCGGGCAAACCTTTAATCTCGACGACGTTGCCTTTGCCCCCCAAGAGTTGCGCCGCATAATCGCCCGCCGCATGGCCGATCTCGCGGTTGTCCGCGCCGATGAACGTCGTGTAGCTGTCGCCCTCGATGCTTCGGTCAAGCACGATGACGGGGATGCCGTTCTCAAAGACACGCTTGACGACACCGGTCAGCGGCTTCGCTTCGTTCGGCGAGATGATGAGCAGGTCAACGCGCTGGCGGAGAAAGTTCTCCACGTCCGCCACCTGTTTGCTGTTGTCCTGCTGCGCGTCGGCGTAGGCGATCTCTAATTGCGGGTGCTTCGCCGCTTCCTTCATCAGCGACGAATCCATCCACGTCCGCCACGGCTCGGCTTTGTTGGCCTGCGAGAAACCGATGACGAACTTGTCCCCTTGCCCGCCGCCGCGCTGACACGCGCTCGCAAGCAGCAAACTCGCTGCGGGTAGGGCGAGCGACAGGCTGCCGACAAATGCGCGCCGCGACTTCTGGCGCGCTGGTGTGCCTTGCGTCGTTAGATTTGCTTTCATGTTTGGCGTGTCCCTTGAAACTCAGCCTCGTCGTTGCAGCAACACCGCGCCGACGATGATGATTCCTTTGAGCAGGAGCTGAACGTTGGCGTCAACGTTATTGAGACCGAGGATATTGTTGATGATGCCGATGATTAAAGTTCCGACCAATGTGCCGACCACCGTCCCCGTGCCGCCCGAAAGAGTCGTGCCGCCAATGACGACCGCCGCAATCGCGTCGAGTTCGTAAGCCACGCCGTCGTTCGGATTGCCTTGTTCGAGTTGCGCGCAGTGAATGATCCCGGCGAGCGCGGCGAGCAGACTGCAAATCGAAAAGACGCCGAACTTGACCCAGCCGACAGAGACGCCTGAGAGCCGAGTCGCCGTCTCGTTGCTGCCCGTCGCATGGACGTAACGCCCGAAGCGCGTCTTGTTCAGGACGACCCACGCGATGGCGACCGTCGCCAGGAAGATGAGCGCCGGGACGGGTACGAACTCGCCGAGTTTGCCGCCGAGCACGGCGAAGCTCTCCGGCGCACCATCCGCGCCGTAGCCGATCTCGACGCCCGAACCGCCCGACACCAAACGCGCCAGCCCACGCGCCCCACTCATCATCGCCAGCGTCACGATGAATGATTGAATTCGCCCTTTCGTAATGACGAGCGCGTTGACCGCGCCGATGAGTAGTCCGGCGGCGAGCACGGCGAGCACGGTTTCCGGCGTGCCATAGCCGCCGCGCATCAGCATGACGGATGAGAGAGTCGCGGCGAAGGCGAGGACTGATCCGACCGACAGATCAATGCCGCCCGCGAGAATCACGAACGTCATCCCGACGGAGAGGATGCCCTTTTCGGAGACTTGCCGCAGGATGTCCGTCAAATTTCCCGCGTCGAGAAAGATCATCTCGCCACGCCGCACCGGAGAAAAAATGCACGCGAGAATGAAGACAACAATCAAGCCGAGAAAGGCTTGCAGTTGACTGAGCTTGACGCGCCCGATGCGCCGCTCGCCGAGCAGCGCCACCCGCTCCCTAAGCGACCGCGCGCGTCTCTTCATCTCTGATGGTTGCCAACTCAATGATGCGCTCCTCCGTCGCCTCCGAGCGTTCGAGCGTGCCCGCGATGGTGCCTTCGCGCAAAACGATGATGCGGTCGCCGAGCGCCAACAGTTCGGGCAGTTCCGACGACACCAGGATGATGCCGAGACCACCGGCGGCGAGTTCTTCGATCACACGATAAATTTCGGTTTTGC
>JACDEG010000639.1 GCA_013816505.1 Pyrinomonadaceae bacterium
GACTTTCGCAGCTTCAAGGCGCGGAGCGAATTTCTCGCGGCTTAAAACATCTTCCAATTCTTCGAGCAACGCGATACTGGTGAATAATTCAATGATGCCATCGCGGGCGGCATCCAAGACACGACGCGGTGGCCCGCGCCAAAGCAAGCCAGAAATGACAATGTTAGTGTCAGCTACGACTCGCATCGGATGGACGGCGAGATTGACGAGCCGCAGTAATTTCCGCTTCGACTTCGGCTTCTGTAAGTGTCGGCAAGTCTAAATCAGCCAAACGGTCAGCCGCCGCAAACAGTTTATTGACCCGACGGCGACGAATCTCTGAGCGCAACAAAGATTCAATGAACTCTGGTTTCAGCAATCCGTTGTCTTCCGCCTCTTTAGCTAAATTATCCGGTAAGGTTAGAACGACCTCTGACATTTAAATATCTCCCTTTAGCAAGTATCGTATGTCAATTTATTATGAGGGACAATGCTGAACAAAGAAGGGTGGATTTAGTTCAGCATCTGCTCATCATCCGCCTTCCCCCAATCACCGTCAGTTGATTTCGGTAAGTGGCGATCACGGTCATAGGGCGGCTCCTCTCGGTCGGGTATCGAGTCGCCGGGAAAGCTCGCCAGCCAGTGCCGCCGCTCATCTTCGTCGGCGTAGTGCTTCAGGTGCAGGTGAATATCTTCCTCGCTGCCACTGCCGAGCATGTCCAGATACCACGCGGGCGATTCATTGAGCGGCATGTCTTTGATCGCTTCACGCAGCACGTCGCGCCACAGCAAGTCGTACAACTGACGGTCGCTCAAGTGGTCGGTCTGGCTGAGGAAGACGCGCAGGCGTGCGAGCGCTTCGATCACTTCGGACAACTTGGCCGTCAGTTGCCGGTCGTCCATCGACTCCGGCGACGGCAAATCGACGCCGGCCTCTTCGAGTAGCTGGGCCTGAGTCGTCCAAGGGGCCTGCTCGTAAGCCGCCACGTTTAGATGGAACTGCGCCGATAGCTCAGGCGGGCATTCATCCGACTCGACGAAAGTGATGTCGCCGTCCGTCTCCCGCTCGTCATCAAGATTGTGCTCCCGGCTCGGCGGCTGGCCGTTGCTATCACCCGTCTCGTCGTGGTCATCAATTGCCATGATGCAGTGTTCCTTATCATAAAGCGATGCGGGGAGTTTAAGCCCTCGTCCCTGAAGTTGTATAATTGCTCATCGTGACCGAGGAAAGATTAGGAGAACTACCGCCACGTTACTCATTCGCGCTCAACCAGCATGCGGAGATGCGCTGCACCAGATGTCCGCAGTGCGAACAGCCAATGCGCCTGCGCAAGTTTGCGCTGCTGATCGGCATTGAGAATTACGGGATGACGGTGCTCGGCAAGACCTGTCGCTTTTGTCCCCGCTGCGAATTCATCATCGCTCATCAGGATGAGTTGGAGGCGCTTCTGGCGGCCAGTTTCGCCACGCACCAGCCGGACATGGTCGGCAATGATTACTACGTCATCGGGACGGTCGAGCGGAAGGTGTGGCGCCGGGGGATGCGCGACGCCACGACGCATGCCGAGGTGCTGCGCCACGCTGCCGACTTCGCGAAAGAGTTCGATTTGCACTACGAGCCGGGTGGCTGGTATCCAAAAGACTCCTGACTGGCGACAGGATTGCTGAGGAGCAAGGGTTGCAGCGCGCAGATTGAGAGACACTCGCCTATTCTTCAACCTGAAGTCAGCATTCCGCCGTCGGCTATTTGCGACTTGTCACTCGTCCTTATTCAGCTGTCGCTTTTAATTAAGCAAAGAGCTTTGCCCTCTACCTGCCTCAGCTTTCACGCCCATCCTGTTCAGGACGCGCATCAGGTTTCAGGCTCAATTCCGTAGTAGCGGGACAGCAAGTCTCGCGCTACCTGTTCGCCCTCCGCAGTGAGGAACAGCGACTTGGCGCGTTTGCTGTCGGAGACAAGCCCCGCGGCGGCCAGTTCGTCGAGCACCTCGAAGCGGAACCCTTTCCAGCAGCGCCGCGCCTTGAACGGGCCTTCTTCCCACGACCAAAGGTAGATCAGCATCAATGCGAGGTCGCGCGCAATCTTTTCGGTGTCAGTCATCGCAGATGCTCCACATCACTTACTTCTCCAGACGGTAGCCGGTTAATTCTTCATACTCCGCGCTGATGCTCGCCCACTGTGGGTCTGTGTCGGGCGGCGCGTTGAGGCACTTGAGCCGCACGACGCCTTCCGCTTTGTGCACGCTCGGCTGCTTTTGCAGTCGCCATTCTTTGGGGGCGAGCCGCGCCGCGACTTCACTCAGCATGATCTGATTCGGCTCCGGCTTGACGCGCAAAGGTCTGCCGATTTTTTTCGCCAGTTGATTGATGCGCTCGCGTTGCCGCGTGCCGATTTGCGGCGAGATAAACGCTAACTCGATGAACGCGCGGTCGCCTTCCGCTTTGAGACCCGTGCGGTATGGCCGCCACGTCTGCTGCGGCACCCCGGCGAACGCCTCTTCGATCATCCGATAGGAGAGGTTGATCTCCGCCGGCGCGTTCGCCGTCGTGCCCGGCTCCGCGAGTGATGCATCGGGCGTGGGCGTGCCCGGCGCGCCCGGCACGCTGATCGTCAGCGTATGGCCCGTCCGCTCTTTGAAACGCACGGCGGCCTGTTCGCGCGTTTCGGGTGCCAGATACTCGTCCAACGTGACGCTGACCGTCGCGTCTTCCAAACGTAGCGCGGGCGCGCGCACCGGCGTGACGCCCGGCGGCAGACACTCTGCGGCAACTTCCGCGAGACGCCCGTGGTGTGGTTGCTCGTTGACGCTGTATGTCCAGCCCGTACCGTCGAGCGTGCGCTGTAAGACTTCGCGGTAACGCTCGCGCGCGACGACGGGAAAGTGAAACGACAGGCGCAGTTCGTGGCGCGCGAGGTCGTAGCCTTTGCGGTAGAGTCCAGACTCTTTGCCGAGCGCCGATTCGACGCGCTGCAATAACTCGTTCGGCTCGGCGTAGAACATCACCGGCGGCTCTTCCGCCCCGTCGCCCTGACGACGCACGCGGTACAGGTGCGGGCGCGCCGGGTGTCGCCGCCACGTCTCGGCTTCGTCCAACAGCTTAATCAACTCGCCGTACTGCTCCTCGCTCCACGAGCCTTGCCCGTACCACAAATTGAGCAGATCGATTTCGCTGAATGCGTTTCGCTCTTCGCCGCGCCGTCGAATCTCTTCGGCCAGCCGCGCCAGATTCCCGGCATCGAGCATCTCGCCGCCGCCGAAGCTGATCTGGACGCGCCCGGCGGAATGCGTGGCGGAGCGCCGCGTCGCGCCGAAGCTCAGCGTGTCGCCGGTGCGCGGCAGGTGGACGGGACGATAGCGACCGCCGC
>JACDEG010000174.1 GCA_013816505.1 Pyrinomonadaceae bacterium
TTAGACATGACTTTACGTCAAGGTATCCATCGCCGGGAACTTCGCCGTGCGTCGGCCTTTCTCGCCATGCTGCTATTCACGCTCGCGTCTTCATTTTCGATCCGCGCGCAGAAAACAGAGAACGAAAAGTCGCCACAGGGGATGGGCAGTGTTTCGACCGGCGCGGCGCGCACCTACTCCGCACCGCGCACCATCGGCATCGTTGATCCGAAGGCACCGAAGATTTTCGAGGACGTGACCGCGCGCACCCCACTCGTCAATTTCAAGCACCGCTCCGGCAGCCCGACGAAGGAGTACATCATCGAGACGGTTTCAGGCGGCGTCGCGATCTTCGATTACGACAACGACGGGCGACCTGACATCTACATCCTGAACGGCTCGACACTCGCGGCGCTGCGGGGCCAGGAGAAGCACCCGCGCGCGGCGCTCTATCGCAACCTCGGCGATTGGAAGTTTGAGGATGTGACCGACAAGGCGGGCGTCGCGAACGAGCGTTGGGGGATGGGCATCGCCGTCGGCGATTACGACAACGACGGCGACGCGGACATGTATGTCGGCAACTTCGGCGTCGCGCGCCTGTACCGTAACAACGGCGACGGCACGTTTACCGATATGGCGGAAAAGCTCGGCGTCGCGCGCAAAGGCTGGAGCACGGGCGCAAGCTTCGGCGACTATGACCGCGACGGTCGGCTTGATCTGTTCGTGCCAGGCTATGTCGAATTCGACTTGAATATGTTGCCGCCGAACCCCGCCGACAAAGGCAAGCCCGGAAGCGCCGCCAAAGACTTCTGTCAGTTTCGCGGCGTCACGGTGATGTGCGGGCCGCGCGGGTTGAAGGGCGAGGGCGACACGCTGTATCACCAAAAAGCTGACGGCACTTTCGAGGACGTCAGCGCCAGGACCGGCGTCAATGACACGCCGAAGTACTACGGCTTCTCGTCCGCCTTCGTGCATGCGAACGACGACGACTTGATTGATTTAATCGTCGTCAACGACTCAACGCCGAAACAGCTTTACATCAATAAAGGCGACGGTACGTTTGAAGAAATGGGCTACCCGTCGGGTGTCGCGCTGAACGAGAACGGGCGCGAACAGGCCGGGATGGGGTTAGGAGTCGGCGACTATGACAACGACGGGCGCGTTGATTTCTACGTCACCAACTTTTCCGACGACACGGACACGCTCTATCACAACGACGGCGATGGCAACTACACTGACGTGACGTTCCAGGCCGGCTTCGGCGAACCGACGATCCCGTTTCTCGGCTGGGGCGCGAGCTTTATGGATTACGACAGAGACGGCTGGAAGGACGTGATTATCGCGAACGGCCACGTTTATCCGTTCGTCGATCAGCAGCAATGGGGCACGACCTATGCGCAGCAAATGCTGTTGTTCCGCAACACCGCGAACGGACGGTTCGAGCGTGTGCCCGCCGCGCCGAACAGCGGATTGGCAACGGCGTGGCCGAGCCGGGGTCTGGCGGTTGGCGACCTCGACAGCGACGGCAGACAGGATGTCGTCGTCAATAACATCGACAGCGCGCCGGTTGTGTTACGTAACGTCACCGAAGCGCGAAATCACTGGCTACAGCTTCGTCTCGTCGGAGACCCGGCGAAGAAAAGTCCGAAGGACGGGATCGGTGCGCTCGTCTTTATCACTACCGGCAAACTGCGCCAGCGCGTTGACGCAGTGAGCGGCGGCGGCTACTCGTCGCAGAACGACCCGCGCTTGTTCGTCGGCCTCGGCGCGGCAACGAAAGTAGATCAGCTCGAAGTGCTCTGGCCGAGCGGGGCAAAGGAGATGTTCGACGTGCCCGGAGTTGATCGCACGCTGACACTCGTCGAAGGCAAGGGCGGGAAGTGAAAAGAAGGCGAACGAACGATATGACATCTAGCTTCTGCTCGCGGCGGCTTCGACTTCAGATAGCATCTTTTGTAGAGCTTCCTTCGGCAGATACCTGCCGTTCAAAATCACCGCGTCAATGCGCTTGGTATTGCTAATGTCAGCCAGCGGGTCGGCGTCGAGCAAAACCAGATTGGCGAGTTTTCCGCGTTCGATTGTCCCCGAAGATTCCAGCTCGCCGAGAAACATCGCCGGGTTGCGTGTCGCCGACTGCAACGCTTCCATCGGCGTGAAGCCGGCTTGGACAAACAGCGCCAATTCATCGTGCAGACTGAAGCCGGGATATGTGTACGCGCCAGGCACGTCCGTCCCGGCCATAAAACTGACTCCGGCGCGTCGCATCGCGCCCACCAATTGGAGTTCTTTCTCGTACAGCTTCTTCCTGACCTCGATGAACTCTGGTGTACGGTACTTGAGGAAAAAATTATTTTCCGGTTTCCACTCTTCTCGCTGTGAGGGCGGGATGTACTTCATGTGCGCATCGTCGAAAAAGTGTCCTTCGTCAACGAGCGCGAGGCTCCGCTTGGTGGCGAGGGTTGGGACTTGCCACGTCCCGTTTTTGACGAACCGCGCGAAGAGTTGCTTGGCCTTCCGCTCACTGTAAGTTTCCAACTCGATCTTGGTTCGGGCGGCGATGCGCACGGGTATTGATGTGAAGTCGTTGGGCTTGTTACTCGGTTTGACGACCGCATTCACCCGCTGCTCGATCATCTCCGGTTCCAGAGTCGAGCTACTTCGCAGAATGTTGCCGAGATGCTCAAAGCTCCTCTGCCCGGCGTCAGCAGCCTCGAAAGAAGTAACCGCAATCGGTACGTGCCCGGCGAACGGCATATTCTGTTTCTTCGCCTCGTCGGCGACGGCGAGGTAAGCCGCACGTGAAAGTCCGTCATACACTTTGACGAAGTCGGCGCCGCTCCGCTTCAACGAGCGAACTGCCTGTCGCCCTTCGGCCTCAGTGACAACGGCGATGGCGTGATCGGGGTTAGCAGGCTTGGGGCCGTCCACCACCGGGCCGCACGTCACAATGCGCGGCCCCACAAGTTTTTCGGAGGCGACCTGCTCGCGCCACTGGTACAATTCCTCCGGTCTGCCGCCCATGCTCCGCACGCCGGTGATGCCGTTGGCGATGAACATCGGAAGCGGCGTCCGCTCCTTCGATAAATGCACGTGCATGTCCCACAAACCGGGAATCAAAAACTTTCCCTGAGCGTCAATGACTTGGGCCGTCTGAGGAATCCGAACGCTTCCTGTTGTCCCCAACGCAGTAATACGGTTGCGGCTAATTACTACAGTCATTCCGCGCCGGGGTGGTGCGCCGGTCATGTCAATCACCGTTACGTTCCGGAAGGCGAGGACAGTCGCGGAAGCGAGCTGCGGTGGTCTGGGTGTGAGCTGCCCCTGCAACGCGAACAGCAGTAATAACGCGCATAAGATTCTCATGCTGCTTTTACTTTCATGTTCGTTCGAATAGACCACCCATGTGAGGCTAATCCTTGCAGGAATCACAATCTCCTTAACCGCCGGAATGGGTGAAAATCAAGACGATAGCTTCAAGCTAGAGAAATTAATCTTTCCTCGTCAGACTGAGCTTACCGCTCTGTTTTGTTTCGGTGGATTTCCATAATCCTTTGAACACGCCAGCGACTGGTTTCAATTCTCCCGCCAAAATCTCATCGCCGTTGTTGACTTTGAAGGAGAGCGTTTCGCCGTCGAACTGCGGCTCGATGAGCGGCCATTCCACCCTCTCCGCTCCTTCCCCGCGCGCCGCCGTCCCCATCAGTTTGCCGCCTTCTGATTTGAACGTCAGCGTAAAGCCCGGAACGTTCTCTACAGTCGCCGCATTTTCGTCGCCGAACTTCATCGTCCAATCTCCGGCAATTGGCTCCTTGTGGGCGGCGCTGTGGTTTGCTCCCTGCTGGACTTCGGGAGCGGAGGGCACAGACACTGCCCCCACGCTCTCTTTCTTCAGCATGCGGAAGACCGATGAGTCATCAACGCTGAGATTTCTAAGTTCACATTCATTGTCGGCGACGAGTTTCATCTCGAAAGAAAGGGCTCCCCCACTCTTTGTTTTAACTTTGAATGAAAGCGTGGTGCCGTCGAATCGCGCGTCGAGCAACGATGCTTCAACTTTGTCTTTGACCTTCGGGCCGTCGTCGCCGTTGATGACCACGTAAAAGATGGCGAGGCCGGACAACTCGCTTCCGTCCGCCTTCACTGTCAGATCAAGTGCCGGCGGACAGCCAGCATCGGCGCAGTCCGGGAATTTTCCTTGCCACACGCCAACAATCGACCTTTCCGCACTGACATCCGATGACACGGCGTGAAGTGAGAAACTCGAGGCGGCCAAACCTGTGGCCGCGAGGCACAGCGAAGCGACGAGTGTCAGCATCTTTCCCAGACGCGCGCTCGCGCGGGGGGCTTGGTGAATTAACCTCATAATTCGTTCCTCCAAGATGTCGGCGTCAAACACGCCGAGTGAGTAGCCGGGGCGAGCGGCGGGTGCCAACGCACCGGCCAACCGGACGAGCGAGCGGGCGTAAGCGGCGGCGGTGACGAGCCGTCCGACACTCACCACCATTTCGTCACAGGCCAATTCGCGCGTCTCGTTAATGCGGCGTTTGATAAGCGCCGTTAGCGGGTGAAATGAAATCGGCAAGGCCAGCAGCGTATAGACGAGATTGAGTAGGAAGTCGTACCGCCGGACGTGCGCCATCTCGTGACCGACAACTGAATTGAGCACGTCCGGTGAACCCTCTTCGAACAGCGATTCCGGCAGCACAATAACCGAGCGGCGAGCGCCGGCAGTAAATGGCGTCGCGGCCCGCGGCGAGCACAGCACCGGAACATGTTTCGCCTTGAATGCGGCGCGGCACCGCTCGAAGGTCACAGTCAACAGCGGGGACAACTCACGTTTGAAGGCGGTGTGCTGCAACTCCTTTGTCGCCCTCAAGCCCTGCCGCAACGCCCACAGGCGGCGGAGCACAAGCCACAGGTAGCAGCACGTCAAAGCGACCGTCAGGAGCGGGGCGTATGAGACAGAAGCGTTCTGACTAATGATGAACGATGGGAGTCGCGCCGCAGTCACTTTCGACCATGCGTCGGGGACGAAAGTCGCTCCTTCACCAGCCGCTTCAGTCATGTCAGCGGTCGGCCCGGCAACAGCGCCACGCCCGAAACTTGCGAGACTCCACAACGGCAGGCCGAGGCTTAACAGCAGCGCCAGCACCCACAGGAGATGAACGTACTTCGCCGGCGCGTTTCTCGCGAGGCGCGCGAAGAGAGCGGTCACCACGTAGACCGCCGTGATCTGCCACAGGGCGTTGAGCAAAAAGGTCAGTACGGTATAGCTAATCCTTTCCATCGCCGCCCTCCTTCGACTGCTCGATCATCTCCTGAAGTTTGGTCAGCTTGTCGGTGTCGAGGTGGCGCGCTTCGACGAGGCTCATCACAAGATTCTCGGCCGAGCCGCCGAATACACGGTCGATGATGTCGCGCATCGTCTGCGCCACAACCTCCTGGCGGCTCACCGCCGGACGGTATAAGTAAGCCCGGTCCCGCAACGTGCGGCGCACCTTCCCTTTTCGATAAAGCACGTTGAGCATCGTCTGCACGGTGGTGTAAGCCAGAGTTCGCTCCAACCGCTGCTGTACCTTCTGAACCGTGGCCGGGGCAATCTCCCACAGCACCTTCATGATCTCCATTTCCAGCGTCGTCAACTGCTCGTTGGTCTTCTTTCTTGCCACCGGCGTAGCCTCCTAATTTTTTAGGAGGCTACGCCGGAAAGCGTGGCTTGTCAACTAAAGAATTAGGAGACCTTCCTGATGCTGCCAAGTGACGCAGTTGAGACAAAATTTATTAGCCGAACGGCGGGGGGTTTGATGCGTGGAAGACAAGCGTGGGCGGCTTTCGGTCGGCTCCTCACCTGCTGGCGGACGAAGCATTGTTGGTATGGACTTTGATCTTCACGCCTGTGTGACCTAATTGTATTTACGAAACATTCTCACCTGACGAGCGTGCGATGAACGACTGAGTTCTGCCCACTAAGAACTGACCCATGACAACAACACACAGACGATAACGTCTCAACGTTTCTTCTACTGGTCGAGTAGATGTAAGTGTACGAGCACCGAAGGGACACGACGTATGCCGGGAGAGGCCGCTGACATTGCTCACATGACTGAACACCTGCCGCGCGGCGGCGAGCACACGGAAGAACTTCGGGAGTCTTTCGCATCGCTCGTCTCACGCGCGAAGGCGGGCGACACGGCGGCGTTTGAACAGATTATGATCTGCACACAGCACAGGGTGGCGCGCGTCGCGTGGCGGATGCTCGGCAACACGGAGGACGCGCGCGACGCCACCCAGGAGGTTTTTCTGAGGACGTTTAAGTACCTGCGGCGCTTCGACCCGGCGCAGGATTTTCACGGCTGGCTGTACCGCATCACCGTCAACGTCTGCCGCGACATGGCGCGTCAACGACGGCGGCACGACGGCGAGAACGTATCTTCGCTGGAAACGGGACGAACGCCCGACGAGTTGAACGCCCGAGCAGATACGAATGAAGCGGAAGCGGCGGTGGTGCTTGCGCAACGCCGCGCGATTGTTGCCCGCGCGCTCGACACGTTGCCGGAGAAGGAGCGCGCCGCGATTGTGCTCCGCGACCTCGAAGGACTCTCGACCGAAGAGGTCGCACGCGCGCTCGGATCAAGTCCGGCGACGGTGCGCTCGCAAATCAGCACGGCGCGCGCGAAGATCAAAACCTACTGCGAACGTTTCCTGAAACGGAGGCGTCAGGTCTGAGCATCATGAATTGTCGAAATATCGAACAACTGTTGCCGCTTTACGTCGAGGGCGATTTAGGAGCTGATGAAAACAGTTCTGTTAATGTCCACCTTCACTCGTGCGCGGCGTGCCGGGGAATCTCCGAAGAATACCGCCGGAGCCAGGACCTTCTGCGATTGCACACACCGCCGGAATTCGACGCCGCATTCTACGCGGGCATCAGGCGGGCGGTGCTCGGCGAGATCAGCGACGCCGAGGTTGCGCGGCCCGTCTTCGCTTCGTTCCTTCCGAATCTGTTCCGCGCGCCGCTGACTTACGCCGCTTCGGGCGCACTACTTTTGATTGTCGGCGCGCTGGCGTTCGGCATCTACTATTCATCAACCACAGTTGACCGCCCGGTGAGCGGGTCAACCGCTGCGTCGAACGTGTCGACCGAAGAGACGGGAGCATCTCCGAAAACCGATCAACCGCCGGACGCACCCGCGCCGGTAATCATCCCGCAGAGGAAAAGCCCGGAATCACACGCCACGAAATATGCGAAGGCTGCGCATTCATCGCCACCGCAACGGCCCTGCGAAGTGTTGACCGAACAAGCGACGCCACAAGTAACCGCGCCGCACATTGAGGCGGCTGACGTGTCGGTTGCTAATGTGATGACGGCGTTGACGGAAGCATCAGATGTGTCTGATCCCGACAGCGCTTCGGCTGAAGTCGCGAACGCCGGCTTGACCGAAAGCGCACCGGAGATGCTGCGAATCGAACTTCAAACGAGCGATCCGAACATCCGCATCATCTGGCTGTCGCCGAAGAAGACAGACTTAACGACTAACAGCACGAAATAGGAGAGTTCATATCTATGCTGAGACTCAAAATCACAGTTGCACTCATTCTGACGAGCGCTGCTTTCAATTTTAATGCCTTCGGCCAGCAGGCGCAGACGCCCGCACCCGGCACGTCGTCAGATTCCCACGTCACTGAAAAGGGATTTAGAGGAAGAGTGTTTGAAATTAAGTACCGCGATCCTGAGAGCGTGCGGAGAGCGCTAGTGCCTCTCGGCAGCGGCTTCAAGGGCAGCGCGATTGCGTTTAGCCGGGAGCTGAAAATCGTCTCGGTGCGTGACTTCCCCGAAAACATCGCGACGATGGAGGACGCGCTGAAGCGTCTCGACACGCCAGAGGCCGCGCAGTCACGGCCCGACATCGAACTACGCATGCATGTCTTCATCGCTTCTAGCACGGAAGGCGCTTCTAATCAGTATCCAAGTGAGTTGAATGAAGTCATCAAGCAATTGCAATCGAGCTTGAGCTACAAAAGTTATTACCTGATGACATCGCTGGTTCAGCGCACCAGAGAGGGCGCTGAACAAATCGCCGGCGAAGGAATCGTAGAGATCGGCCCGCCGGTAGCAACTTCTGCCGATAACAACGTTCAATACAAATACAGGATCAACCAAGTCTCATTAAGTCCTGCGCTTACCGGTGCCTCGATGGTACAGCTTAACGGACTTAACTTTCAGATACGCAGTAATGTACTTGGGATTGCGCAAATGCAAACGTCAACTGGCGTGCGTGATGGCGAGAGGGTGGTGATCGGGACAGCCAGTTTGAAGGACAAAGGTCTGATCGTTGTTCTGTCGGCAAGAGTCATCAAATGAAGTGATTCGAAAATCAGATTGAAAGTCGAAAGCCTGCGCTACATTCGGTAGCGCAGGCTTTTTACTTGCCCATTCAACTTCGTTATCCAAATCCGGTCACTGCAAGATCGGATGGCTGCCACCGCGACTGTGATCGGCGGTTGCTTCGTAACGCTGGCGGTCGTTGTGATAGAGGACGAGATGCTCGCCTTCGTAGCGCACGACATTGGCGATGCGCTGAAAGTCGCGGTCATGCTCGGCGATGACGAAGGCACACGGTTGAGACGAGAGCACCAGACCGGCGGCGTAGACATAGCCGCCCTGATCGTAGACGCTGCCAGCATATTGTGCCGCGCCGAGCGCAATGTCGGGCGAGTAAGCGCCGCCACTGTCGCGCGTCCGGTCAGCCCGCGCGATAAAGACTGTGTAATCGGCGTGGTTCAGGCGAGCGCGGTAACCGTTGCGGCGTGCGATGGCAAACAACTCGGCGAGGCCGCTATCGATGGCACGCAGTGTCTCGGCGCCGGGCGGCGTGCGCGCGACGACCCGCACTCCGCTTGGGGTCGCTACCGCGACGGTGAATCGATCTCCGGTGACGGCTTCGGCACGCGCGACGAGGCGCGAACCTCGCACGCCGCCCTGCGCTCTCACGACCGAGGCAGCGTCGCCCGCGCCAAGCGATGCGAGCGTGATGACGGCGACGATTAAAGTGGCGATGTTTGATTTTGAACGGATGGTCATAACTTGAAAACCCTTGTGCTTAGCAAAAACAGAACCGCCGTTGCACTTCATACGGAGCAGGTATTGCTCACTGGCGCAACGGCGGTTCAGGTGAAAAGTGTCGGTGACTGAAGGTGCGTCAAAGCCTTTTAGCTGTTCCGCCGCCGGACTTGCTGGCGCCGATCAACGCTGATCGTGGCCGCACTTGCCGAGCGCGGCGGAGCGGCCCTAAGGCTTTCCTTTCTTATCCGACCCCTTATCTCCTTTATTCTCTGGCGGAGGGTCCTTTTTATCTGCTTTCCGAACATCTTTTTCCTCTTTCGGTGGAGGCTTCTGGTCGTTCTTCTGTGTCTCAAATGACAACGCGCTGAGCGACAAAATGCTCATTGCCAAGACTGTCATCAAAGTCTGTTTCAATAATTTCATATATCTATGTATCTCCCTCGTGGACATTCTGTTGAAGGTCGCGCATGGGAGGTGGAGGAGAGACGCGCGCTGTCTCGCAGACACTTGGCAAGATGGATGCCACACCCTGCCGCCTGGCATATGTACGCTGCTTTCGATGCTCTCCAGAGAATAAGGTGTTGCTGGCTCGCACGGTTTCGGCGACGCTCCGCACCGTATCGTATAAGGTTCCGGCGAGTTGCAAATCCATCATTTCCACTTCCGTTCTTCTGGTCTCGGTGTCTTAACCTGTCAGCGCCGGACGAGAACTCTGGCGCTGCTGACGTTGCCGCTCGCGTCGAAGGCGCGCAAGGTGACTGTGTGCTCGCCCGCGCCGGCCAGCGGCATGTCAAGTGAGTAACCTTCACGCGGGCTGTCGGCGATGCCATCATCCGGGAAGACCGCGCGCCAAGCCGACCCGTCGACACTAATGTCCGCCCGCTTGACCATCCCCGACAAGTCTTCGACGGCAAACCGCACGCGCACGCGGTCGCCCGCCATCTGTGCCTCGCCGACGGCGCGCGCGACTGGCGCGGTGTTGTCAATGTTCACCGGCTCCGTCAGACGCTCGCCGGTCAGCGCCTGCCCGATGGCGTTGTCGGGGGCGTCCGAAGCGACGATTTTAAAAACATACCGACCATCACCGAGCGCCGCCCCGTCCACCGCGTAAAAGTTTTCGCGCAGCCGGTCTTTCAGCAAGTGAAACGCGCTTTCATTCTGCGCACGATAATGGACGGCGTACTCCATCTCGTCATTGTTGCGGTCTTCGGCCTGCCATTGTAAAGAAAGCACGCCACGTTGGAAGGCACGTCGTGGTGGAACCAGGACGACCGCGCCGACGAGTGCCGGATCAATCCCGCTGGACTCGATGTTAGGGTCAATCGGCACCTGCATCGCTTGCTGTAAGGCAACGCCAGCCGGCAGTGTCTGGATTGATAAGATTTCCGGCGCGACGTTGCGCGGAAGGTATGCGACACGGACATCTTCGACCCGCGATTCTCCGGCGGCACCAGTCACGCTACCGCCCGTCGCGCCCGACGTGGTAGCACGCAACACGGCGCGCCATTGAATGAATCGCGCGCGCGGGCTGGACACGGCTGTGCCCGCCGGATCGCGATACGGTGCGCTCCACTCGCTCCAGGTCATGTCCGGACGTTCGGTGTTGCCGGTGCGCGTTTGCAGTTCAACCTGCCCCTGCCCGCGCCACCAGATGCGGCCCCACGCTGCGACCAACTTCGCGTCGCGCACCGGCGATTCATACGTCCCTTCGCTGACCGGCTCCGAGCCGAATCGGAAAAGCTTTCCCTGATTGCTCGACGCGGCGAAGACATCGCGGCCCCGCACCACAAGCGACGAGATTTGGTCTTCGCTCGACTGTAACAACAGCGTGTCGCGCCCGTCGTCGGTAACGGTATAGATG
>JACDEG010000175.1:0-6490 GCA_013816505.1 Pyrinomonadaceae bacterium
ATTTCCGGTAGCCAGTCAACGAACCTGACGGCTTTGCCCTCCCGCACCCAGAGCGTCTTACCTGTACGTTCGTCAACCACCACCTCAAGCCAAGCGTTACGCTTACGCTTAACAGGCAACTCGAAGTGAAAATAATCTAGCTTGTGCGCTTCTGGGCGAAGCAACGGATAACTTTCCTTGCCCGTTACTTGAAAGCTCAAACTGTCGGTTGCTGGGTCATTGTAAAACCGGAGCACCTGAACGGGCAGTTTAGATGAAACTGATTCTGCAAAGAAAGGGAGCACAGTCGTCGAGTCAAAACTTACAACCGCAAAGCCGAGGACGTCTGTAACTTTTTCGCATTCACGGTCGGTCGCAGCAGTTATTTGCGTGAATAGGACAAGGGTGAGGATTGTCGCTAATTGAATCATGATTAACTTCCACCTTCGGCGGCATAACATGTAGTTCGATCACACCCAATGGCAAAGCGCCACAATGCTTTTCGGTCATCGCTTCAAGTCAGTTGCCAAGTCTTGTTCACGCGCCCGCGTCGTTTTGTAAGTTGTCCCAATGGTCGATGGTTTCGTAAGCGCGTCCAAGCACCGGACGGGGACGGGCGCCGTCGGCCTGGCCAATGAACCCATCGCGTTCCATCGCGTCGAGGATGGCGGCGGCGCGTCCGTAGCCGACTCTCAGGCGGCGCTGTAAGACCGAGGTCGAAGCGCGCTTCATCTCAACGCAGATGCGCAGCGCCTGCTCGAAAAGCTCGTCGCGTTCGCCGCCCGTCCCGTTCGTGCCCGATACCTCTTCCTCGGATTGCGTGATCGACTCGTCGTATGTCGGCTCGCCCTGTTCTTTGACGTGCTTGACGATTTTGTTGATCTCCTCTTCGTCGACGTAAGCGCCGTGAACACGTACCAGTCGCGACGTGCCGGGCGGCAGGAACAGCATGTCGCCGCGACCGAGGAGTTGCTCCGCGCCGTTTGAGTCGATGATCGTGCGCGAATCGACCTTGGACGAAACGCGGTAAGCGACGCGCGACGGGAAGTTCGCTTTAATCAGCCCGGTGATGACATCGACCGACGGGCGCTGCGTCGCCAGCACGAGGTGAATACCGACCGCGCGTGCCATCTGTGCGAGGCGCGTGATCGATTCTTCGACTTCGTGGCCGGAGACCATCATCAGGTCGGCGAGTTCGTCGATGATAATGACGATGTACGGCAGAGGCTTCCACGGACGGCCTTCTTCGTCGAACTCCTCGACCGCGTTGCGGCGCGTGATTTCGGTGTTATAGCCATCGATGTTGCGCACGCCCCACCCGGCTAAATCCTTGTAGCGTTTCTCCATTTCACCGACCGCCCACTTCAGGCTCTGCGTGGCGCGCTTCGGGTCGGTGATGATCGGCGTCGCGAGGTGCGGAATGTCGGCGTACAGTCCGAGTTCGAGCCGCTTCGGGTCGACCATGATGAACTTCACTTCGTCGGGCCGCGCCTTGTACAAAATGGAAACGATCAGCGTGTTGACGCCGACTGACTTGCCCGCGCCGGTCGCGCCGGCGATTAACAGATGCGGCATCTTCGCCAAATCGGCGACGTAGTTTAAGCCGTCGATGGTTTTGCCAAGCGCGATGGTCAGCTTCGAGGTCGGCTCGATGAATTTTGTCGACTCGATGACTTCACGCAGGTGAATCGTTTCGCGATGCGGGTTCGGGACTTCGATGCCGACATGCGGCTTACCCGGAACGCGGTCGATGCGAATCGACTCGGCCTTGAGCGCGAGACAGAGGTCATCGACGAGTCCGGTGACGCGCGAGTACTTAACACCCGGATCGGGTTTGAATTCGTAAGTGGTGACGACGGGGCCGGGACAGATGTGCTTGATCTGGCCGGTGACATTGAACTCTTTGCACTTTTCAGCTAGATGCGTCGCGAGTCCGAGTAGTTCCTCGTCGGCCTGCTCGTGGCGGGGCGGGGCGGGGCGCAGGAATTCGACGTTTGGAAACTTGTAGTTGCTCATCGCTGCCGCGAGTTTCTCGGCGCGGCGCGCGGCAGCAATCTCAGCCGGGCGCGCAGCCGGTTCGATTGACGCTTCATCTTCATCGATGTCGGTGCGCACCACCGCAGCCGTGCGCATCATCTCTTCAATCTCGGCGTCCGTTTTGCCCTTGGTGTCTTTGTCCTTCGCGTCGGAAGAAGGGCGACCCGCGGCGCTGGACATAGCGGCGGGTGTCGGCACGGCGTTCAACGTGCGTTTCGCCAACGGCGTGCGCTCGCGTTCGACGAGCGTCAACGCGGGGGGCGGTGGTTCCGCGATTGAGTTGGAGGATGGTCGCGCGACAATCGAAGCCAACTCTGCTTCGGCCTGTGCCAGCTTGGCGCGAACCTCCGCCTCCGGCGACGGATTCGAACCGGCGACAGCGGCGCGCCTGATCGCTGTAACCCCGGCAGCGCCCTCTTTCGCTTGAGCAGACTCGCGCCTAGCCAACATGACGCGGCTTCGGAGTCCGTCACTGTGGAGTTCGTCACCTGCGGCGGATTGGTTCGCCTTGAGCAATTCCTGCTCGCGTTCGGCGCGGACCAGTGCGTGTTCGCGACGCTTTGCGCGCCAGTCGTTGAAACGCTTGACGAGCATCGGCAAAAGAGCTGACGGGTCGCCGAGTCTGGCGGCGATTCGTTCGTAGGCGAGAGCGAAAGAAAAGTTGGTGGCGAAAAGGACGCCGGTCGCTGCGAGCGCGACAAGCAGGACGCCCGCGCCGATGGTGTTCAACCCATTCACCAACACCCCGGAGATAACCGCGCCGATCATCCCGCCCGGTCGAAAGCTTGCGTCCGCGATGGGCTTGATCGGCGACAACGCGAGCAGCGATGCAGCCGCCAACAGCAGCAGCACGAGTCCGATGATGCGCGACAGTGGGGCATGAATGCGCCGGGTGCGGAATCGTCGCCACGCCGTCGCGATCAGCAGCAACGGTAGCAGCGTGGCAGCGAGTCCGACCGCTTGCAGCAGCGCCGCCGCGACGTTCGCGCCGATTGATCCGACCATGTTGCGCGCATCCGTCTCGCCGACAGCGTTCCACGACGGGTCATTCGGGTGGTACGACAGAAGACACAGCGTTAACAGCGCACTGAGTGCCAACAGTGCGATGGCGACAATCTCGTTGCGCCGCGTGTTGCGCGCCGCGCTCGTCGCTGTCCGCCCGCGCGCTTCCGTTGGTGTTGATGCCATGAACGCTCCGAAGAAAAACAGAGGTTAAATGTTTGATGTTGGTGCCGGATGATAAAATGCGATTCTCGAATCAATGTTCCGTGTCTCGATGCTCCGCGGCTTGCCACAAATGAGTGACCGAAGCTGCTTGTCATAGATTGAGCGTGGGGTTCATGGCGTTGCTATGCCGCGCGTTATTAGTACGCGCCTTTCGTCGGAACACAGCCGTCTTCATCAGGAAATTTGCCACTCACAATTGTGTTTTCGTTTTTGCAGGCAGCAGCGAAACTCCACACATGAAGAGCATCCCCAATCCCGGCCTTACTCTGAACATACTCGATGAAAACATCAATGTCATCAAAGCTAAATCGATCTGGTGATCTAGACCCATAATAATACCAATGCTCTAGGATGATTGGCCCTTCATCTTCGAGCGTCTTACGAATGATCTCTAAATTATCGGCAGATAAAATCTTCCGATCATTGGAAGTCCACCCATCTGCTTCACATCGAACTTTCATAGTTTCGTTAAAGGAAGAGGCATAACGCTGGACATAAGCTGCCTTTGGAAGCGAAGCGGACAAAAATCAGCTTCATGGACTTGTTGGGTTGCGTCTTCGCCGGAGCAAACTACTTCATGATGCGAACGGCTGAAACAAGATGGCACTGCACAGAAGAATCAAAGCTCCATTTAGCACCAAACCAAGAACCGCTAACTTTCGCTTCTCCTCTTTTCGGATGAGGCTCACGATTGATAGCACTAGCCCGACGATAGAACCAATTCCCGCGAAGGTGGCGACGAATATGAACACCGCGAAGATAACCAACGCCGCCGCAAAATGTTCATCGTGAGGCGTGTCCCCGACATCCACCAGCCACAGGGAAAACATGACGAATGAGGCCACGCTTACAACTAAGGGGGCGACAAGCGATGCACTGCCGAAAGGCGACGACTTGACGAAAGCCAGATTCATTTTCACATCTTCGCCGCAACCTAAGCAGCCCAACAAGTTGATTGTCAGAACAGCGATGGCTGCTTCCACCAACATCTATCATCTGACATCCAACATCTGACTTTATGCCCCACGGCGCGAGAGGAGGAACGCTTGAATGAAATCGTCGATGTCGCCGTTCAGCACCGCGTCCACATCGCCGCGTTCGAGCTTGGTGCGCGCATCTTTGACCAGACGGTACGGCGCGAGCACATAGTTTCTAATCTGCGAGCCAAACGAAATGTCCTGCTTGCTGGCTTCGAGTTCGGCGGTCTCCGCTTTGCGCTTCTCCATTTCCCGTTCGTAGAGTCGCGCGCGCAGAACCTGCATTGCAACGGCGCGATTTTGGTGCTGCGAGCGCTGGTTCTGGCACGAGACGACGATGTTGGTCGGTAGATGCGTGATGCGCACCGCCGAGTCGGTGGTGTTGATGTGCTGACCGCCCGCGCCAGTCGCGCGGTACGTGTCGACGCGCAAATCCTTGTCGTTGATCTCGACCTCGAAGGTGTCATCAATCTCCGGGTAGACGAACAGGGAAGCGAAAGATGTATGGCGGCGCGCCGCCTGATCGAAGGGCGAAATCCTGACCAGCCGGTGAACACCCGCTTCCGCCGCGAGCAGGCCGTATGCATACTCGCCTTCGATGCGGAAGGTGACATTCTTAATGCCGGCTTCGTCGCCGGGCTGGTAGTCGATGGTTTCGGCCTTGAAGCCCCGTCGCTCCGCCCACTTCAGATACATCCGCAGCAACATCTCGGCCCAGTCCTGCGACTCGGTGCCGCCGGCTCCGGGATGAATCGTGCAGATCGCGTTGAGCGCATCGTTCTCGCCGGATAGCATTACTTCCGTCTCGGCCACAGCGGTATCTTTCCCAAGACGTTCGAGTAGACCGTCGAGTTCGCGCAGACTCTCTTCGTCGTCCTCGGCAAATTCAAAGAGCACCGCCGCGTCTTCAACCGCCGACGCGAACTGCCCGTGGCGAGCGATGACACGCTCCAGACGGCTCCGCTGCTGTAGCAAATTCTGCGCAGCTTCCTGGTCATTCCAAAAATCCGGCGCGGAGGCTTGTGCCTCAATCCGCGTCAGTTCTTCGCGCTTCGCTGCAACATCAAAGAAACCTCCCGAGCTGCTCGACGCGGGCGCTTAAGTCTTCGTATGCCGCATGCAACTCTTGGATGGCTGGTGTTTCAGTCATCTGCTACCTCTTCCTGAAAATTTGGTTAGTGTTTTTAATGGAGCGACTCTTGAGCGTTGCCGCCAGCGCGATCACACTTATGAACGCACAGCAGGCGGCGAAGATGTCGCCGTGTCTGGTGTAAAACGTCTTCGCACCGGCGGCGCGTGCGACCGTCCACGTCCGCACCGCGGGGACAAAGCCGTCGGTCGCGTCCCGCACCTCGCCGCGCGGGGTAATCATCGCACTGATGCCGGTGTTAGTGACCCGCAGGACGGGCCGGTTATTTTCGACCGCACGGAAAACGGTGTTCGCCAAATGTTGTCGCATCACCGGCGTGCGCCCGAGATAGCCGTCGTTCGAAATGTTAATCAGCACGTCCGCGCCCGCGTCCGCGAAGGTGCGCGAGATCGACGGGAACGCTGACTCAAAGCAGATGAAGATTCCGGCGCGCACACCGCCCGACGATTCTCCGAGTGGCATCAGCGGATATTTGTCGCCCGGTGTGAACTCGCCGACGAGTCCCGTCAAAAGCCACGTCGCCGGCAGCCAGCGCGGCAGCGGCACATACTCGCCGAACGGCAACAGGCGAATCTTATCATACTGCGCGACGAGCCGACCTTCGACATCAACCAGCACCGCCGAGTTGTACAAGCCGTTCAGCGGCGCCGGTTCGAGCGAATTGAAAATGACCGACGTGTGATTGTCGCGGGCGAAACGCGCGACCCGTTCGCGGAACTGCGTGTCGCCCGCGTAGGTGAAATTCATCGGCGACTCCGGCCATACCACGATGCGCGCGACGGAGTCCCGGTTCATCTGAGAAGCCGTTTCTGGAAATAGAGAACTTGCGCGAGCGTCATCCGCGTCGCTCAAAGAACGGCGCGGTCGCGTCTGATCCCACACGCTGAGCGCCGCTTCGCTCATCGACAGGTGACGGTTGAATAACTCTTCGGTCTCCGAGGCTGGCCTGCCGAAATTCACCGACACGTTCGGCTGCACGCCGATGACCACCGCCGCTACCGCCTCCGGCGTCGAAGTCTGGCCGCCAGAAGTAGCGCGCGGAGCGCTCAAGCCAATCACAAGCGCGGCGGCACAGACCGCCACACTGCTGGTCACGTACGCGCGGACATCCCTCTTCAGC
>JACDEG010000175.1:6500-10864 GCA_013816505.1 Pyrinomonadaceae bacterium
GCAAACGCCAGTGCGGCGTTAACGCTCACCAACAAAAATCCGACGACGTAGACGCCGCCCCAACGCGCGGGTTGAATCAACGCAGGAACGTAAGCCTGCGAATAGCCGATGGCGTTCCACAGTTGGCCGGTCACGCCCAGCCGTGCCCATTCAAGCGCGGCCCACGCGAACGGCGCGAGGGTCAGCGCGCGGCCCACGCCCTGGCGGGCACCGACGCGCGCAAGCGTTGCGCCCCACAGCGCGGGGAACACTCCGACGATCATCGCGCCGGGGAACAGCAGCGGATAAGCGACCCACCACGGAATCCCGCCGTAGTGAACCATCGCGTGCGTCAACCAATAGCACGTGCCGTAAAAGAAGAATGTGGCCGCCGCCCAACTGAGCACGAACGCCTGCTTCACGCGTGGGCCGCGCAGGATCGCAATCATCAGCGGGACGAGTCCGACCCACGCCAGCGGCCATAGATTGAAATCGGGGAACGAGAGAATCAGGAGTGCGATTGATAAAGCAGCCAAGCCGCACCCGGCTCGCGAGGGTGCGCTCGCACGAACGAGCGTCAGCAACTTACTGCGCGGCCCGCGGGCCGACACATCAAGGGGCAAAGCTTCCTGCACAAGCGGAAGTTTATCAGAGGCGTCGCGCCTCCGTCATCGCGCTGCGAAAAAAAATCAAGACCATGTCGGCGATGTATGAAATCGTCAGTCGGGTAACCGAAATCAACAGAAAACGTCACCACTTCAGTGACAAATTTTGCGACCTGACATCTCGCGGACTGGAGACTCAAGTTGCGACCGAGACGATAACATGCGTGGAGGAACCGCAAGAACAGCAATGATTCATCAAGCTACGGATCAGAACCCTTTGATATTAGTCGTGACTTAAAAAGCAGGAAAACCCGGTTAGGAACCGGGTTCTGGTTAAGATGGGAATATTGTAGGAATGCTCGGCGGGCGGCTGGCGTAGCGGCAGGCCACGCTCAGAGAAGTGCTGGCGGCGGGGTCACGGTTTAACTTCTTCCGTGCTTGCCACTGCTCTAGTAAGCACTTGCCGTGCCACGAAAAACTTTCTGCTGGAAATCCGTTCGCATTCGTCGCCGGGATTGTCGACACCGACTGCCGCATGCCCTTCGTGCCCGCCCATCGCGAACATCGTGGCGTGCTCGCGTGGCTCGACTATCAACAAGTGATTGCTCGATCCTACGACGCGCACATTGTCGCGTCCGCGCCCGACGATGACGTCGCCACTCGCTCGCGCACGCCACAACTCGCCACGCACCAACACCGCGCCTTCGGGCGTCAACTCTTTTTCGACGGAGGCGAGGGCGCCGCTAAGTCGAATGATTTTAGGTGAAGCCTTACGGTGTCTTGAGATGACGGCGATGGTGATGAGCAGCGTCAGGGCCGCGCCCACGAAGACCGCACCGGCGGCAACGATGAGTTGAAGAAATTCCATTCCGCCAACGTGGACCATCATAATGAGAAATCAGAAACATGAAGAGACGGGCAAGGGAATCAAAGCAGCGTTCGGCCCGCCGGTTCGATACACTTCAGCGCGAGTTCTTTTCGACCTGGCGTTGCAGCGCAATCGCCTCTTGATTATTCGGGTCGATCTGCATCGCGCTCTTCGCATGCGCCAGCGCCATCGTCCGGTCGCCGCGCTCGATGAAGATACGTCCCAGCAGGATGTGCGCGTCGATCAACTTCGCATCCCAGAAGAGCGAGGTCTTCAACATGTTGATCGCTGGTTCGAGGTCGCCGCGCCGGAGGTTGATGCGGCCGACTAGCAAGTACGCTTCGGCGTTCATCGGCTCGACCATCACCACGCGGCGCAACTCGGGCAGCGCCTCGTCGTCCTGCCCGGCGGCGTAAAACTCGCGCGCCTTAGCCAACAGGTCGGCGGTCTTGGTTGGGGACGGCCCGTCGGCGGGTGGGCGCATCAGGTCGGAGCGGTTGAAGACCTGGCGCAGGCGCACCGGTATCTCAGAGGTTGTTTGCGCGCGCTGCCATTCGGTCTGCAACTTGGCGTATGAGGAAAGGAAGCGGCGCGCTTCGTTATCATTGGTGTTGGCCGCCTCGGACTGCCCGGCGCGCTCCAGTGATTTGGCGAAGAGGAACAGCGCCTCACCGTCGCGCGGGTTGGCTTTGATCACCGGGCGCAGTTGATCCGCCGCCTCCGGGTATTTGCCAGAGAGCAGCAGCGCGTAGGCGTAATTGAAGCGCACCATCGGGTCGTCGGGCGCGGACTCAGCGGCGCGTCCCAAAAGCGTCAGGGCCTGCTTCAGCAAGCGGCCACGCTCTTCGGCCTTCTTTTCACCGCGCGCGGCCTGTGTTGAGATTGCGCCCGCGTTGTTGTAGATGCTGGTCAGTGGCGTGTCGGACGCGGGCGAAGTCAGAGCGCCAAGCGCACGCACCAAATCGCCCATCCGCCAATAACTGTACCCAGCGTAAAACGCCGCCTCGGTATAGTGCGGGTCCTTTTTTTGGAGCATCGAGAAATATTCCGCAGCCCGCTTCCAGTCCTGTTGGTCAAGGTGTAGATGTCCGAGTCCGAAAGCCGCCTGCGCGTATGTCTCGCCGGCGTTGACGCGCGCGTAATCGCGCATCGCGTTGCGCAGGTAAGCGGAGCGCTTTTCCCGGTCGTCGGTCAGCACGCCTTTGACGTAACTCTCGAAGGCGACCGGCGGGACTTTCGTGGCCTGCTCCAAAATCTTGTTGAGCGATACCGGCAGCGCTTTGTCGCGCTCGTACAAAACGTCGTATGCCAATCGCCCCTGCATTTTCTGAAGGTTGGTCAACGGGCCACCGAAGTCATAAGGCCGCCATGCCCAGCGCCCGTCGTCGAGCGGCGCGCCCATCAAGCGCCCCTCATTGACGCGGATCACGCGTGCCGTGCCGCGTAGTGCAGCCATCGTCTTTTCGCCCTTCGCCGCGGTGACTTCGTATGTACCGACGACGACCATCGTCGCCCGCGCCTCGCGCGCGATTTTGATGGCGGTCGCGCGCGAGGGCAGCATCGTCAACGGCAGACGCAGTCTCTGATAGACCATCTCGCGCTCGTCGCTTGAAACGACTGCCACTCCCGGCATGCTGAGCAGTGCGGCCAGCGAGTCGGCAAAACTCTCGCCGACCCAGTTGAACTCCCGCTGATTGGAAAGATTCTCGAACGGCAGCACGATCACGACATCGTTCGTGCTTATGGATTGGGATGCCGCGTCCGTCAAACGGGCCGTGCCAGTGAGCATCAGCAGTGCCACGACCAGCGCGGTTAAATATCGTCTCATCGCTATTATCATTTCGATCACGTCCACGTCATAAAGCGGCGAGGCCACCGGTGCGTTGAAAACCACAGCGCCGGCGGCCTCGCGTCATCATTTAAAATTCTCCGTCAGAGCAAGTCACAATATTTCGAAGGTAGTTGGCGTCCCGTACGGGAATCGAACCCGTGTTACCGCCGTGAAAGGGCGGTGTCCTAGGCCGCTAGACGAACGGGACATGCTCTGTCTTGGATAACGGTCGAATCAAATTACCGTACCAGGTGCGGAGTGTCAAACCGCATGAGCCGTGCGCCAGCCGTCGAGCAGTACGCGGGTTTTGATGCTCGGAGGGTGCGAAAAGTAACCCCGCCCGGTGCGCTTTCGTTCCCGATTCGGCGCACATTTTAATAACCGGATTTGACTGCACGAACTGCGCACGTCAACATGCCGCACGGGGACGAAATAAGAACGCCGGCACCTCATGTCACGCCGGATGTTTCGCCGGGCGCGCATCCCTTTTGTCTGGCCGCGCATCGCACGTCCGCACCGACGTGCTCTGTTATTTTTTCATGCACCCGATACTCTTTCACGCGCTCTTCGCGGGACGCGCGTTGCCACACTTCACGAGAGGCCACCACGCATGCTGACCAGAAAATTGCTCTTCACGTCCGCGCTGACACTCGCGCTTACAATCCTGTCCGCCATCCCCCCCACCGCCGCGCAGCAGTCGCCCCCACCTGACCAGACGGCCTCAAGCAGTTCGGCCACCGAAACTGCCGAAGCGCAGAAGGAGCTTGAAAAGCAGGCCGTCGCGCTGCTCGATGAAGTCGCCACCGAGGCGCAGACGCTGAAGCTGATGGGGAATCGCGTCCGCCTTCAGATGATGATCGTCGATCTGCTTTGGCCGCGCGATGAAGAGCGAGCACGCGCTCTCTTCAAACAGTTGACAGCCGATCTCGCAGAGATGATGACGGGCGCGACTGATATGTCTGACCCGAACGTCCAAAACTCGGCGCAGATGGTGATGCAGTTCCGGCACGAGATGCTAAATGTGTTGTCGGAACGAGACACAAAGTTGGCGCTTGAATTTTTACGCGCCACGCGCCAGCCG
>JACDEG010000176.1 GCA_013816505.1 Pyrinomonadaceae bacterium
ACGACACACGCCGAGAAAAGATTCGCACACGGCCTCCATGCGCTCCGTCGCAAGCGGTTCGAGATCTTCCGCCCCCGGCGCGTCCCAATCGGGCGCCGCGCGTTGGGCGAGTGGGCGCGTCCGGTTAAGACCGTCGTTGCCGCCCGGCCCCCGCGCCAACGCGCGCACTGCGCGGCTGAACGAGATGCCGTGCATCAATTGATAGAAGCCGATAGCGTCGCCGCCTTCGTCGCGCGAAAAGCAGTGGAACAGGCCGCGCCGTAAATCGACCGAGAGGCTCGGATGGCCCTTGCCGCTGTGATTGTGTGAGGGGATCGGACAGCGCGCCTGGAGTCGTGCGCCGGACTGTCGAACTTCGCCGCTGAGGTAAGAAAGATAGAACGCGCGGTAATCGATCCGCCGTTTGACTTCGTCGCGTAACTCCTGCAATCGCCCGCGTGTGTTAACGCTTCGCTCCACCTTTCAGTCGCCTCTTGTTCGCGACCTGTCAGCCGCCACCGGTCCGCCGCACTTCCCCGCCGGTGAACCCGTTGCGGCGCGCGAGCCGCGGGGCATCCTCTTCCGGATGGAGCGCGCGGTAGTCAGACCACAGCCGCGACACCTTCAGGCGATACTCAACCAACTCGCGGCTGACGTTGAAGTGGCGCGCAATCTCAATGGAAGTTTTGCCCGCCCGCGCCAGTCGACGCAACGCCGCGAACGGGACCAGCGCCGCCGCGCCGACAGCGTACGCCGCTTCTTCATCTGCCTCATTGTAATCTCGCGCGATGGTCTTGCCCCGACTGTTCTGCGCGATGATGGAGAGGCGGCTCGCCTTGTGGCCGAGGAAGACGTGGCAAACTTCTTCCATCAGCGTCGCGTTGTTGCGCTGACGACCGTGCTTCGGGTTAAGAATCACCACTCGCCAACCGTTTGGCAGCGGGCGCGAGCACGTTCCGCCCGACCACATGTTCGCGCCATCGCCCAGCAGGTGCTCGCGCGCTTCTTCCGACAATCCCTGAATCTGCCCGAAGTCGACGACCAACAGCTTCGCAAAATCCGCGAGCGCGAACGGGTCAAGCGGATCGTCGTCGCGCCGCAAGCCCGCGAAATCACGCAGACCCATCGCCCGCAGTTCATACTGCCGCCCCTTGAAGCTCGGAGGCATCGTCTGTTCGTCCTGCTCAAGCACGGTTCGATTATACCCATCCGGGACGGCGGTTTCACACTTCGCGCCGCCGACACGATACGAAGGCGCATAAATCGCTGACTCAAGCTCGACAGGAGAGGCGCGGCAGATACACAGAATTTACAGATGCGTCGAGCCGTTCTCTCTCTTTCCGTGTGCTCTCTGTGTCAAAAAATATCCGTCTTACCCACACGACCATCGCTGTCGCATGCTCTGATTTTTCTATTTAGAATTGCGACGTCACGAAAGACTCTTCCGCCCCTGTCGAGGCTGTCAACAAGACTTGGGTATGTCCCAATCATGAAAGTTTCTATTGAGCAGTATCACTGGTTTCGTAATAGCATGCGAAATTAGGGACAACAATAAAATCAGGCGCCCAAACCCACCGGGATCGAGCGCCTGATTAACTTCACACTTTCGGCTTGCTTCTCTTACTTCCGATTCTTGCGCCCGCGATTGTCCGAACCAGGAGAACTGAATTGCGTGTAGGCGACGCGGAACAGTTCGGAGAGCGCCTTGGCCGTCTCCGGCGTCAGGTTGCGGTCGGCGCGCAGATGAGCTTCGACAATCTCAGGCGTGCCTTCTTGCGGGAAATAAACGACCGCACGCGTTTCGTCACCGTCAAGTTGGCGACCGCCCATAATTCGCTCCATCGGCACGTTAAGCCAGCCCGTCAGACGCGCGATGTTGTCCGCGTCGGGCTTCCCCGTGCCGTTCTCAATCCGCGACAGGGTCGAGGCCGAAACGCTGGTCGCGTCCGCGACATCGCGTAGGCTCATCCCCGCTTCCTCACGCTTGCGCCGAATCGCCCGCCCAAGCTCCACCGTATTCACCAGACTCTTTGTTGATTGCGCCATCTCTTTGGCCTCCTTTTGTGGGTCGCGTAACTTCCAACGGGAAGCCGCGTCGTTACCTCCCGACCGCAGACCTTAACACAGGATAAATCCCAGTTGCAAGAAATTGTTTTATGCTTGCAACAGAAATCAGACCTATGGTACACTGTTTCACGTATGAAACAGCCTGCTTTTTGACACGGGCTGAAGAGTAAAGAGGGGGAGGCGGCTAACGTTGAGTGAGCACATCTGGCAAACGTTCGACGATCTATTCAAGACGGTTTACCGGCAGGGCCGGCGCGTCGAGGAGTTAGAGGCGCGCATCGCCGTCCTTGAGCGTCACCGGCAGGAGCGCGAGACCATTGTGGCCGGCGCCCAATCGCCGAGACAGTTGGAATCAATCAGTGAGATGCCCGCCGAGCGCGCGGCCTGAAGTGGTCGCGACTTGGAGCAGTAGTTTGAAGCAGCAGAGGGAGGATTGAAAGTAATGGCAACAGCAACAGTCGTCACCGACAGGAAAGCGATCATGCGAGACAAACGTGCGCAGGGTATCGCCGCGATGGGATTGGTAAACCGCGAAGGTGACCGCTTCCGCGTCACCACGCCGAGCCTGCGTGGTCGCCGCGCCAGCTATGAAGTGTGGCGCGACGAGGCGGGCAAAGTTCGCTGCTCGTGCCTCGAGTTCGAGGAGCAGTCGGCGCTTGACCCGGCCTTCCGCTGCGAGCACATCATGGCCGTGAAGCACTCGCTGTTGACGAAGAATTCGGAAGCCGTCACGAAGCAGGCGCCGGCGACTCCGGCTGCTTCGCCGGTTACTCCGTCGACTACCGCGCCGGCTTCCATTAATGATGAATCACCGGCGGCGAAAGTAATGGCAGTGTCCGCTGCTGACCATGCCACCGATACAGTGGCAGAAACGGCGACGGCGGAAGAAACGCCCACAACAAACGCAAACCACGCATCCGAGAGGCGCGACGATGACCGCGCCGGCCAGCAGCCAGCGCCCCGCGCGGCCACGGCCGGCAAAGTCGCAACGCGCTTCGTACGGGAGTTGCCCGCACCGGCGAAGGTTGAAGAGAGCACGGAACTCGATTCACACCCGACGACGGTCGGCGCGCTCGCGCAACACACACACGAAGAGGAGCATCACGAAATGAATCAGAGACAAGCCACCATCAACGTCGAACAGACGGAGTTAGATTCCGACTTCATCACGGCAGAAGAGCACGAAGCGATGACTGCCGCCGTCGCCCGCCAGGGCGCGCCCGTCGTGCCGCTCGCGTTCAATAACACGCTGCGGACGCTGCGTCAGCCGATTGACCCGAAGTTCGTTAAAATGCGCGAAGGCTGGGTCGACCGTCAGGGCAACAAGCACATGGTCGAATACGTCGAGTGGCACACCGTCGCCGACCTGCTTGACCGCGTCACGCCGACCTGGTCGCATTCGGTGCGCAACATCGTCCAGATCGGCGACATGGTTGCCGTCACCGCCGCGATCACGATTGACGGTGTCACGCGCGAAGGCGTCGGCACCGGCACCGCTGACAACGAGACCGGCATCAAGAAGGCCGAGCACGACGCCTTGAAGCGCGCCGCGATCAAGTTCGGCATCGCGCGTGAACTCTATCAGCGCGAATCCGAAGTGATTGAGACGCAGGGCGCAGGCCCGCAGGTCGACGAATTTCCGCGTGACCCGCTCGCCAAATCGATGGCCGATTTGGTAACGCCGAAGCAACTCGGCATGATCCGCGCGCTCGCCCGCGAAGCCGGCGTGGACGTTGAGGAAGAATGCCAGACGGTGCTGCGCTGCCGCACCGAAGAGTTGTCGAAGCGCGCCGCGTCGAGCTTTATCGATCACCTGAAGCGGCAACCGCAGGAAGCCGCCGCTGGCGGGATGCGTCGCGCGAGCTAATAGCGAAAGCGTACGGGAGACAGTAGGTTTAGAGGCGGGGTCAGGCCCGCCCGGGCAAGCGCGGACATTAGCCCGCCTCTAAACTCGATTAAGGAGGTTTGAATAATGACGACAGAAGAGTTGATTCAAGAGCACACGCAGCCGCTGTTGCTTGAGCTTGAATACGCCGATGACGTGGAAGCGGAGGTGTTGGTCGGCGAGACCGCCGGCCACACGGCGATTGACGAGCAGGCCGCGGCGCGCACTAAAAAGGAGCAGATTCTCGCGCTTTACGATGGTGGCACGACAGACATCGCGGAGATCGTGCGGCATGTTTCGGCGCGCCCGTCCTATGTCGCGCAGGTTTTGCAGTCAGCCGGTCACCTGACGGGTTACTTCGATTTGTACACCACGACGACGCGCGAACAGAACGTCTACTCGCGGTTCTTCCGCAACGTGCTGTCGTTCAGGACAGTCGAAGCGTCTCGCGAGTCGGTGCAGAGAATCGACCGCCTCTATAACTACTTCGAGCGCTTGGGCGACCGCGCGGGTCAGCACCAGGCGATGGTTCTGGCGCTGACGGGTAAGAACCGAGCACGCTGGAGCGGCAAGTCCGAAGAAGCGCAGATTTTCAGCGAGTGGCTCGCCTCGCATTAAGACGCTGGGCGGGCTATCAACCTCAATCGAAAAAAGCGGCACGCTGTAAGCAACTACGAGCAAGGGCAGGTTTGAAAGGTGAGTCTCCAAGGTACGGGAATCGCCTTTCTTTTTCTCCTCGCGCAGACGTCGGCGTCAAGCCGCCGGAACCAGAAACCTCTCGAAGTCATACTTCGATGACTGAGGCATATCAATGGAGGAAATAATCATGGCTGAACGCACAATCCCCACGCACGGAGCTTTTTGCTGGAACGAATTATCAACCACGAACGTCGAAGCCGCGAATAGCTTTTACACCAAGCTTCTCGGCTGGACGCTGAAGGAATCGAACGTCTGCGGGATGACATACAACGAGATCGTCGTTGGCGGGCGGCACGTCGGCGGAATATTCAAGATGGGCGCGGAATTTGGTAGCGCACCGTCACACTGGATGCCCTACGTCGCGGTCGAAGATGTTGACGCCTCGGCCAAGCGCGTCGAAGAACTCGGCGGCAAGGTCTGCGTGCCGCCGACAGACATCCCGAATACCGGCCGCTTCTGTGTTATCGACGATCCGACCGGCGCGACCATCTCGCTGATCACCATGACCGGTGCCAACTCTTGAACGAGGGCGCGCCGCAATCAAGACGGGAGAGAGGTGGAGAGATCAGAGTCCAGCCTTCAAAGCGAAGTTGACGATTGACGCATCCTTAAAGGATGGACTCTGAATCCACATTTCCTACGAATCGAAGCCGCCGACAAACTGTCGGCAGATTAAGAACGGAGGACTGAACAATGCCGAGAGTTGTCCATTTTGAAATCAGCGTTGACGAGCCGGAACGCGCCGCCAAGTTCTATTCAGACGTCTTCGGTTGGAACTCGCGGAAGTGGGACGGCCCGCAAGAGTATTGGATGATTAGCACTGGCAAAGCACCCCAGGCTGGGATTGACGGCGGCATGTACAAGCGCCACGAGGGGATGAGTTTTGCCAGCCACGTAAACACCATCGACGTGCCTTCGGTTGATGAGTACGTCGCAAAAGTCACGGAGAACGGCGGTACGTTGGCATCGCCGAAAATCGCCATTCCGAGCGTCGGCTATTTCGCCTACTGCCGCGACACCGAAGGCAACATGTTCGGAATCATGGAGGGAAATACGAACGCCAAGTGAAGCGGCGCATCAGTGATATTTCGCTTGAAGGTGCGTGTCCGTGACACCATCGCTTAAGATAGCGTCAATCAGCCGGGCGGCAAGCTCAAGTTAGAGCAGTGCTCGCCCGGTTGATTGGCACTCCGTCGAAACAACTCTTAAGCTTCCCCTGGACATCTATGACTTTTGCGCGTGGAGTGCCTTGGTGGGTTGTCGCGAAGTAACCGCAAACCGGAGCGGGGACGACGACCGAACTTCTTATCGTGAACGCCGCAGTGAAACTCGACGGCGGCGAAAAAACACGCCGCACGTCTCGCCTTCGCAGGCGGGGCATCCACCCCGCCCTTGACCAAAGGGCGCTACGCCCCTTTGGAAACCCAGTTGATAAGGACAGATTCATCCCCACCGCAAGCGGATGGGGCATTCTCTGATTTTTCGTAAATTTTGGATGGCCGAATCTCAAGACGTAATGCTGATTAAGAAACCCGAACCCGTCAAAAGCAGCGAGATCACTGACCAAAACCTTTACCTGAACCACCGCCTCTTGATGTGCGGCGCGGCACTCGCTGCGTCGGCGGTGGCGACCGGCGCGCTTTACAAGCAATTCCTCGCACCCGCTCCGCAACGGATGCGCTCTGCCGGCGGGCAGTCGAGAAAATAGTCTCGTCGCCGCGTATCAGAAGACCAAAGTGCCAATTAGCATTAAGGCGCCGACTGGGTAAACCGATCCATCCTTTTCCGATACGCGATTAAAAAACTTAACCATCAAGTCACAAAGGCACGAAGAACAGATGTCTGCTTCGTGCCTTTGTGACTTGATGGTAAGTCGGTTTTACTCTTCCGTTACCGAACGCGGCGGACGGTGCTCGAAGCGGTCGCCGCCTTCGAGCCTCCGCTGCAAATTTCGATAGCCGACAGCCAGCAGCCCGATGACGACGATCTGTAAGAGTTCGACGACGACCCACAGAAGCATCAAGAATCTCATTTCAGTTTCACCTCCCCGTCGGGACCTGGACCTGCACCCCCGGTACGTTGCCGTACATGATCGTCAGCGGCCCCTGATGGCTCTTGATGCCTTCGGAGCGAGCGCGCTCAATCTCTAATTGTAATTCCAACTTTTTGATCTCCAGCATCGCCGGGTTGGCGAACGTCTGCGCCTCGATCTGTTTGGTTTGCGTGGAAATCTTCGCCGCTTCCAGCCGAGCCTCTTCCGCCTGTTTCTGTTTCTCGTTGGCGACCACGCCCGAAGCCGCCGCCTCGATGCGGTCATCCTGAAAATCCGGATTGCCGATCTGTACCGACTCCGTCACCAGCAGCAGTTGGCTGGCGAGTTGCGGGCGGAGTCCTTCGATGATGCGCTTTTGAATCTGCTCCTGATTCGCGTAGATGTCGTAGGCGCCGAACTCGGAGAAGGCGTTGCGCGCCTCGGTCTGCACCAGTCCGCGCAGGATTTCGCCGCGCCGCTGATGCCGCTCCGACTCGGAGAAACCATACTTTCTCACATACTCCATCACCTTCGCCGCGTCCGTGTACGCGGTGACCGAGATTTCAACCTGCAACGCGGCGTTGTCGCGGCTGGTGACGCGCACCGGAGCCTTCTCGGTAAAAGATTTGATGTTCACCTCGTAGCTCTTTTTTCCGGGCGCGACGGTCGTGAACCATCCGTCCGAAGGGGCATATACGCGCTCAATCGCGCCCCAGTTGGTGACGACCTGCACGGTTCCTTCCTGTGCGTATTGAATGTTCGCGAAGGCCACCCCCGCACCCATTAGAGCTATTACTCCCAACAGGATGACGCCCGCTAAGACGTATTTGCTGCTCGACATAGATTCTCCTTTGTTAAAGTCAATTACTTCTGGCCAGATATTCTTCTTCATTGCGTGGTTATACGTTTCGCACGGTTGAAAGGTTGTGAATTCCGTCTTAACTTGTGCTCAACGCGCGGGCGAAGTCTGACGGTAACAGGAGCTTGCTTTTCCCTCGCCCGCTCGGATAAATTACCCGCTCGACCTGAAAGATTGACCCCGCACCGCGGCGTTTGCACCGAGGAGACAAGAAGAGCCGCTCGGCCCCGCTTCGCCAAATCCACCGAAAGGGAGCTTCGCATTCAAACCTATGAAAGCTTATCCGACCAATTCGATTCGCAACCTCGCTGGTATCGGCCACGGCGATGCCGGCAAAACGCAACTCGTCAGTTCGCTACTCTACGTCGCCGGCGCGACCCCACGCTGGGGCAAAGTTGACGAAGGGACAACCATCACCGACCACGACGAAGATTCCATCGCTCGCAAGATCACCTTGAACACCGCGCTCGCGCACCTCGAATGGCGCGAACACAAAATCAACTTGATCGACACGCCGGGCTACGCCGCGTTCGTCGCTCACGCGCGCCCCGCGTTGCGCGTCGTCGACTGTGCGATGGTCGTCGTCGACGGCGTCAACGGCGTCGAGGTGCAGACGGAAAAGACGTGGGCCTTCGCTAACGAGTTTCAGACGCCGCGCATCATGGTCATCAACAAGCTCGATAAGGAGCGCGCCAATTTCGGGGTGGCGCTCGATAGCGCGCGCTCGACATTCAGCCGCGCCATCGTCCCGTTCACGCTGCCCATCGGACAGGAGCGCGACTTTCGCGGCGTCGTCGATGTCGTCCACATGAAAGCTTACGAGTTTGACGAGCAGGGCAAAGCGAAAGAGATCGAGATACCGGCGGAAGGGCGCGCGGTCGTCGAACGCGAGCGCGAGCGTTTGATTGAGGTCATTGCCGAGTCTGACGATGCTCTGATGGAGAAATACTTTGAACAGGGGACGCTGCCCGAAGAGGACATCGTGCCGAACATCAGTCGGGCCATCGCGTCGAGCCGCTTGTGTCCGGTCTTCGCCGCGTCGAGTGCGACGCTTGTCGGACTTTCGGCGCTGCTCGATGGCATTGTGGATTACGCTCCCGCTCCCGACACGCACGAGGCTGAGCACGGCAAGACGGTTGACGACGGTGACGCCCCGCTGTCGCGCCGGTACGAAGCGAGCGAGCCGTTCTCGGCTTACGTCTTTCGCACCATCGCCGACCCGTTCGCCGGGCGCATCAACGTCATGAAGGTAGTGAGCGGCACCATCAAAAACGATGCGACCGTCGCCAACACGACGCGCGGCGCACAGGAGAGGCTCGGCGCGCTCCACTCGATGCAGGGCAAGCAACTCGACAAGATTGACGAGGCCAGCGCCGGCGACATCATCGCGTGCGTCAAGCTCAGGGAGACGCAGACCGGCGATACACTCGCCGACCGCACCGCGCCGATTGTCTACGACAAGCTCGAATATCCGGAGGCGGCGATTGCGTTTGCGATTGAGCCGAAGTCGCGGCAGGACGAAGAGAAGATCAGCGTCGCGCTGCATAAGATTCTCGAAGAAGACCCGGCGCTCCACTTCACGCGCGACGCGCAGACGAAAGAGTTCATCCTCTCCGGCTCCGGCCAACTGCACGTCGAGACGGTCGTCGAGAAGTTGAAGAACCGTTATCACGTCGAGGTCGCGCTGCATCCGCCGAAGGTTCCGTATAAGGAGACGATCACGCAGCGCGCCGAGGTGCAGGGACGCCACAAGAAGCAGACCGGCGGGCGCGGCCAGTTCGGCGACTGCAAAGTGGTCTTCGAGCCGCTGACGCGCGGCGAAGGTTTCGTCTTTGAGGACAAAATCTTCGGCGGCTCCGTCCCGCATCAGTTCCGCCCCGCGATTGAAAAGGGCATCGTCGAAGCGGCGCAACACGGGGCCATCGCCGGCTATCCGCTGGTCGACTTCAAAGCCACTCTGATCGACGGCTCGTACCACACGGTCGACTCCGACGAGCATTCGTTCCGCGCGGCGGGCCGCAAGGCCTTCCGCAACGCGATTGACAAGGTCAAGCCGACGCTGCTCGAGCCGATCATGCACGTTGAGGTAGTCGCGCCGGTTGAGGCCAGCGGCGACATCATGGGCGACCTCAACTCGCGTCGCGGGCGGGTGCAGGGGATGGAGATGCGCGGCAAGAATCAAGTCATCAAAGCGCAGGTGCCGATGTCCGAGATGCTTAACTATCAATCAACACTGAACTCGATCACCGCCGCGCGCGGTTCCTATCACATGGAGTTCTCGCGCTATGACCCCGTGCCCGGACAGATCGCGCAGAAGATCGTCGAGCAGGCGCGGGCCGAAGGCCGGATCAGGGCCGAAGAGGAAGAGTGAATAATGTCACTGCCGATCAGTAAGCATTTCTTCACCGCGATGGAATTTGAGCGGATGGGACAGGCGGGCGTCTTTCGCGCAGATGCCCGCCTCGAACTGCTCGAAGGAGAGATTATTGAAATGTCTCCGATAGGGGAGCCGCCACGCGGCATGTGTCAACTTCCTGAGCAGGTCTCTGAATCGCAAGGTCGGCGACGCTACGATTGTCAGCACACAAAACCCCGTTCGCATAAACGACTTTTCCGAACCGCATCCCGACGTGGCCTTGCTCCGGCCGCACGCTGATTTTTACCGAACCGCCCACCCGACTCCGGCGGATGTGCTGCTCATCATCGAAGTCTCGGACACGACGGTAGAGTATGACCGGCAGGTCAAAGTGCCGCTCTACGCCGGTGCGGGTATCGAAGAGGTGTGGATTGTTAACCTGCCGGAAGAGAAGATTGAGGTGTACGCCGGGCTAGTAGGTGGCGTGTACCAATCGATCAGTTGTGTCGGACGCGACGCGGAAGTGCGGGCGCAGACCGTCGCCGGTTTGGTCGTCAGCGTCGCGGAAGTGCTCGGCTAGACTTCAACTATTTTTCGCTATCTACCTTTTCGATTCGATCAAAGCGCTCGCGGAAATCTGTTGACCGGCGACGTAAGTGCAGCCAGTCCTCGAATATTTCAGGCTGGCGGAGCCAGACCGTGAACCACTCGGCGATTTCGGACTTCTCGGCGCGCTTACGTTTGTCGACTTTGGGATTGCGCGCAATCATTTCGGCGCGTTTCTTGCCCTTCAGAACCGTCTCGCTGACGCGCCGCAGGCCCTGTTTATCCTTCGTCCGCGCAAACTGTCGGCGCAGATTTTCAAGACGCTTCAAGGATGCCGCGGCCTGCTCGAAGTCAGAGAACTTAAGCACGTTGCGGAACATCGCTTCGTACGGGTCGTTGCTTCTCCAGCGCACGTCCGACTCAAGCAC
>JACDEG010000640.1 GCA_013816505.1 Pyrinomonadaceae bacterium
CACGGGCAACCCCGTGTCGAGGTCTGGATAGCCCGTGGACACCTCTTGACCGATGAGCGGTCGGTTCGGCGTAAGGTCTTTGATGTCAGCCTTCGAGTCAATCACAAACGGCGAATCGCTGTACCAACCGCGATAGCGATGGATGTCGTCAACGTCGCCATCGTCAATGTTGTTCGGCTTGAGAGACTGGTTGTAGAAATCGGTTTCGCGTTGGTAAGTCGAATCGGCGACGACCGGACGGTGTGGGTCCAGGCGGCGCGTCTGCTTGATGACTTCGGAGAGTTGTTTCCACTTCTCCAAATTCTTGCCGTCGCGCAAGAGCATCTCGTTGCCGATGGTCCATAATAAGATGCTCGGATGATTGCGCCCGCGCTTGATGACATCCTCATTCTCCATCAACCAGTGCGCGAACATATCAGGCGGCGTGACGCCGATTTTTCCCGCCAGCGCCCAGGGACGAATGCCTTCGATACTGACGCCTAATCCGATTTCATCAGCGGCATCGAGCCACGCTTCGTTCCAGGGCGTCGCGTGAGTCCGCGTTACACGCTGATTGCCGTCGTGCATCAACTGAATCAATTTGCGTGGCAACGCCGTGTCCCAAGAGTTTTTGCCGTAAGGGAGTTGATTCGCGCCGCGCAACCAATATGGTTTGCCATTCAATAAGAACTGGTTGCCGCGCACTTCAAACGTGCGAAAGCCGACGTTGTGCATCCAACGGTCGAGCACCTCGCCAGATGCGGATTCGAGCGTTACATCCAGACGATAGAGATTCGGGGCGGCGGGCGTCCACAACTTCGGCTGTACGTTCCTCAGCGTCAAATCTCGCGTCATCTTGATTTCGCCAAGCTGCACGGCGACGGCTTCGGTCGTCGCAAACACTTTATTTGTCTTCACGTCCGTCCAACGCGCTCGCAAAATAGCGGATTGCGCACCCGCTAGGCTGCGCGCTTCCACCTGCACGCGTGCGCCATCAAGCGACGGGATGAACCACGTATCATCAATCATGGACGCGGCGCGCACGACCAACTTCACGGGCTGCCAAATGCCGTGCAGATCATAACTGCGATTATTCTGATCCGGCGATAAGGGTCCGAACATGCCTTTGCTCAAAGTCAAAATCTTTGAGGCCGTAAGATTCACCGTCACGGCTTGTCCGAGCGAAAGCGCCGAGGTCGGAATCTTTTCCATCGAGACAAAAACCGAGAGTAAGTTGCGCCCGGGTTTCAAGTGCGGCGTCAAATCATAAGCGAAGCGGCTGAACATCCCGGCGTGTTCGCCAAGCAGTTGACCGTTGCAGAATGCTTTGCTTTTCATCGCCACACCGTCAAATTCGATGAAGACGCGGCGGTTCTTCGGCAGTGCGGGCACGTCGAGGAGGAGTTGATACCAGCCATCTTCGGCACGTATCGTATCGAAGCCAAGTTTTTTTAGTCGCGCCTCCTCGTATTTTTTGTAATCTTCCGAATCATCCAGCCACCACTGCGTGCGGTTGAGCAGTTGCGGAACCGGAACCGCCACGTAACCGTTCAGATTCTCCGCGCGTTGCGGCTGTTCGTTCGGTTGCAACAAGTAGCCCGGCTTGTAAAGCCACTCGCCCGTCAGTTCGATTGCTTGACCGGGCTTTAATTGCTCTTGAGTAACGCTCACCTTTCCCGCCGTGATGGTCTTCTGTGCATAGACAACCTGCGAAAGCGATGTGACAACGATAATTAAGAGCCAAGAAAAGCACCGCCGATTTTCTCTCAAGACGACCTCCATTGAATGCTTGCTTGATAATTTGATAAAACGAGAAATTCAGATAGGGGAGGGCTTATTTCTACTCGCGTTAATTGGTAGTTGATGAGAAGTGCATTGTTAAGTCCACTTCTCCTCGGCCACTACTCAGAACTTGACACGCGTGCCTCACACATCGCTTCCAGATACGCGTATGCGGCTTGCGTGACCTTTTCAGGTTCTCCAGCGCGGATCACTTTCGTGTCCACCAGGTTGCTACCAACGCCGTGCGCGCTGGCGTCCCGCGATTGAATAACGCCTGCACATCTCGATTGTTTCCAGGTTCAACGCCGGAGAGACGATGAATTGCGCGCCAGTCAAGATGCAGGCACTGGCTGTTGCAGCGTCGAGCACCGTGCCCGGTCAAACCGGTGATGTTTTCCGCGGGCTCATCGGCACCAAAATGGCTCGACCTTCAACGGTCAGTGGCAGGGTGGAGCGTACACGACTTCAACAACATTTTCATCAGTGGTGGCGAAGCACCGCTTCATGATGGCTAACGCCGCAGTTATGCACGCTGCTTTTGTTTTACCATTCAATCCGCACCGTTCCCTGCAACTGACGCGGACGGAACGCGAAGTTGTTGAAAGAACTGCCCAGGCTGACGATGCCTTCGGCATTGGGCGGGTTGAAGCCTTGCACATTGAAGACGTTGAAGACGTCCAGATTGACGCGCACACGCACCTTCTCGGTGACGGAGAAGAACTTGAGCAGCGAGGCGTCAGTGACCCAGTTGAATGGCCCCAGAGGATACTGATTGCGCCACGGATGCAGCCCCGTGTCGTAGCTGACGCGGCGGGTGGTGCCGTCTTTCAGCGTGACGACCACGATGTCGGTGTCGTAGTCCGCCGCCCCCAGATCGGTCGGCTGCCCGCCCTTAGGCCACGGCGTAATCGGTTTCTGCGCCGGCTGGTAATTCTCCGGCAGGCCAAAGACGCCATTGCGCAAACCTGCGGCATTTTTGCTGTTGATGTTGCGCTCGGAGATATAGCCGTTGAACCAGAGGTAACCCGGCGTGCAACGTTCATCTTCCGGTCTGGTCGCCGTCGCGGGCGTGGCGCGGCAATCCTCGATTTTGTACTTCTTGCCGTAGATCTCGAACTTGCCGAACTCCCCCCAGTTGTCGGTCGGCTGCGCGTACCAGGTGTTGAGCAGCGTGCCGCTGCCGGACAATTTCCAGCCGCCGATCACTCCGTTCAGGAAGCCTGACGCGTTGCGCCCGAAGCTGCGCCCCTTGCCGAAGGGCAGCTCGTAGTTCCAGTTCCAGCGCACACGATGTTTGGGCAGCGGGTTGGTGGCGGTGCCAATGTCGCGGTCATAAAAGAGGAAGCGGTTGAACTTTTTGAAATCGGTCGGCACGGTGCCGGGCAGGTAAGCTTCGGGCCGCCCCGCCACGTCGTCGCGGGACGAGTTCCCGGCAAGCCGCAGCGCGTTGGTCAGCGTATAAAACGCCTGGAAGCCCAGCCCCTTCGTGAACCGCCGCTCGACCTCAAACGACCAGATGGAGGTGTTGATGTAGCCGCTGCGTTGCAGGATGCGAACGTCG
>JACDEG010000177.1 GCA_013816505.1 Pyrinomonadaceae bacterium
TCAACGACCGCCCGGAAAACAGAGACGCGCGCTATGTGCTGTACTGGATGCAGATTTTCAAACGCACGACGCACAACCATGCGCTGAACTTCGCGGCGCGGATGGCGAATGAAAGAAAGCTGCCGCTTGTCGTCTACGAAGGTTTGAAGTATTACTACCCGTGGGCGAACGACCGTCTGCACACATTCATCCTCGAAGGCGTCGCCGAAAAGCGCGCGGAGTTCGAGCGGCGCGGCATTCGTTACGTCTTCTACCTTCAGCGCCACGAGCGCGACCCGCGTGACACCGTGGCGCGACTCGCGAAGGACGCGGCGCTCGTCGTGACCGATGACTTTCCGTGCTTCATCATCCCGCAACACAACCGCCGCATCAGCGAGCGCGCGACCGTGCCGGTTTACGCCGTCGATTCAAACGGTATCATCCCGCTTTCCGCCTTCACCAAAGAAGAGTTCGCGGCGCGCACCATCCGCCCGAAGATCAAGCGCATGCTGCCCGGCTACCTTGAGGCGGCGCCGACCGCGCGTGTCACGCACAAAGCGCCGCGGCTCGAAGTCGATTGTCCGGAAGAGACCGAGGTCACCGCGCACAACATCCCCAAACTCGTCGCGGGGTGCGTGATTGATCACACGGTCACGCCGTCGCCGCTCTATCACGGCGGCACACAGGCGGGACGCGCGCGGTTGCGTCACTTCGTCAATGAAATCCTGCCGCGCTATGACGAGTCGCGAAACGAGCCGGGCGAGGATGGTACGTCGCGGCTCAGTTCTTACCTTCACTTCGGTTTTCTTTCGGCGCACGAGATTGTCGAAGCGGTGAACGACGCGGACGTACCCGCCCCCGCGAAGGAAGCGTACCTCGAAGAACTGATTGTGCGGCGCGAGTTGTCTTACAACTTCACGCGCTTCAACGCGCGCTACGACTCGCTCGAATCGCTACCCGACTGGGCGCAGAAGACGATGGCGAAGCATGCCAATGATCCGCGTCCCGCCGTTTTGCCGCCGGAGCAGATCGAGCGCGGCGACACTTATGATGAGTTATGGGACGCAACCGAACGCGAACTCGTCCGCACCGGCGAGATTCATAACTACGCGCGGATGCTGTGGGGTAAGAAAGTGATCGAGTGGCAGGGGAGTTACGAAGAATCATTTCGACTGCTGGAACACTTGAATAACAAGTACGCGCTCGACGGGCGCAACCCGAATTCTTACGCCGGAATACTGTGGTGCTTCGGCAAGCACGACCGCGCGTGGGGACCGGAGCGCCCCGTCTTTGGAACGCTGCGCTACATGACCTCGCAGAGCATGGCGCGCAAGATCAACGCGCGGAAGTACGCCGAGTGGACGAAGAGTTTTCCCGAAGTCCCGCTGCCGCCGCTGAAAAGAGAGCCGATACCCGCCGAAGAATTGGGGACGCTGGAATCTCCGGCTGATCAATGATGCGGTGGGCCAAAGCGAAGGATGTCTGCGAAGTTGTGTGTCATTGGTCAGTCATCACACAGAGACACCGAGGGGAAGGCAAAACTGAAAACTGTCCGAACTGTGTCTCTCCTGTTAAATCCAACCTCTCTTAACTCTCTGCTTTCTTTCCGTCAAGTGTCCACTCACGATCCTCTCAAACGATCTTCCATTCTTACCTCTCGTCACTCTTTTTTAACTTTCCTGTTTTGGCCGTCCGTCACCCAGATGTGGTAGTCTTTCGCGTCTTTCCTAACCCAAAATCCGAGAAGCAGACTCGCACATCATGAGCATGATCGATTCCATCCACGCCCGCGAAATTCTGGACTCGCGCGGTAACCCAACGGTCGAGGCCGAGGTCGTTTTAATCAGCGGCGAGGTGGGGCGCGCCGCCGTCCCTTCGGGCGCGTCGACCGGCGAGAACGAAGCGGTCGAACTGCGCGATGGCGACAAAAAGCGCTACGGCGGCAAAGGCGTGTTGAAGGCCGTGCAGAACATCAACGACCATATCTCCGAACGAATTGAGGGAATGGACGCGCTCGACCAGGCGGAGGTCGATCAGGCGCTGATTGCGCTCGACGGCACGAAGACGAAATCGAAACTCGGCGCGAACGCGCTGCTCGCCGTCTCACTCGCAACGGCGCGCGCCGCTGCCACTTACCTTGAGATGCCGCTCTATCGCTACCTCGGTGGCGCGAACGCACGGACGCTGCCCGTCCCGATGATGAACATCCTGAACGGCGGCGCGCACGCTGATAACAACGTCGACTTTCAAGAGTTCATGGTGATGCCGACCGGCGCAGGTAATTTCCGTCATGCCCTGCAGGTCGGCGCGGAAATCTTTCACGCGCTGAAAGCGGTGCTGAAAAAACGCGGACTGGCGACGAGCGTCGGCGACGAAGGCGGCTTCGCACCGAACCTGCGCTCGAACGAAGAGGCCATCGAAACGATCCTCGAAGCCATCACGCAGGCGGGCTACACGGCGGGGCGCGATCTGTACTTAGCGCTCGACCCGGCGGCCAGCGAGTTTCACGACGGCAAGCATTACGTCTTCAAAAAATCCGACGGGCGTAAACTGTCGAGCGAAGAGATGGTCGCGTACTGGAAATCGTGGGTCGATCAATACCCGATCATCTCCATCGAAGACGGCCTCGCGGAAGATGATTGGGACGGCTGGAAGCAGATGACCGACGAGATGGGCGACCGCGTCCAACTCGTCGGCGACGATCTGTTTGTCACCAATACCGAGTTTCTGCGCCAGGGTATCGAGCGCGGCGTCGCCAATTCCATTCTCATCAAGGTCAACCAGATCGGCACGCTGACCGAGACGCTCGACGCGATTGAACTGGCGCGCACGCACCGCCGCACCGCCATCATCTCGCACCGCTCCGGCGAAACCGAGGACACGTTTATCGCCGACCTCGCGGTCGCAACCAACGCCGGGCAAATCAAAACCGGGTCGCTCTCGCGCAGCGACCGCATCGCGAAATACAATCAACTGCTGCGCATCGAAGAAGACCTCCGCGACGCCGCGCGCTTCCCCGGCATGGCGGCGTTCTACCAGTTAGAGCAAACGCCTGTGAAGGACAAGACAAGCAAGGACGCGCGCCGCGACGAGAAGAAGAAAAAGAAATCAGCGAAAAAATAAATTTTCGCCGCAGCAAGCTGCGGAGTATTGCGGATAGCAGGCGAACATTCGCAGCAAGCTGCGGGGCATTTACCCGCTAAGAGTAAATGGACGGAGTGGTGGCGGAGGAATGCGGCTTACTAAATCGAACCATACAAGATTAGGACAGTTGTCTTGATGTGTCCCGTGAGGGACAACTTGAAAATAGCCCAGCAATGAATTGATGGGAAAACTGTCCCGGCATGACATCATTCGAGGGAGATGGCATATTGTTTGAGAAACAAGGGCCGCTGGCGCTGATTATTCTGGATGGGTTCGGTTACACACCGGAGCGCGAAGGCAACGCCATTGCGCAGGCTTCGCTGCCGTACTACGACGAGATTCGCGAAAAGTATCCACACACGCTGATCGAGGCTTCGGGGACGTGCGTCGGGCTGCCGGCGAACGTCATGGGCAACTCCGAGGTCGGGCACTTGAACATCGGTGCCGGCCGAGTGATCCGCACCGATGTCGGACGCATCGATTACGCGGTCGCGTCAGGCGAGTTATTCACGAACGAAGCACTCGTCGCCGCGATGGACGGCGCGAAGCGGCGCAACGGCGCGCTGCACCTGATAGGTCTTCTCTCCGACGGCATGGTTCACTCGTCGCAAGAGCACCTCTACGCGCTGTTGCGAATGGCGAAGCAGCGCGGCCTCGAAAGGGTCTCCGTCCACTGCTTCACCGACGGGCGCGACACGCCGCCGATGTCGGCCTTCGGGTACGTCGAAGCATTGCAGTTGAAATGCATGGAGATCGGTTGCGGGCGCATCGCGTCGGTCGTCGGGCGCTATCACGCGATGGACCGCGACAAGCGTTGGGAGCGGACGAAGCTAGCTTATGACCTGATGGTTCATGCCGAAGGCGAGCGCGCCATCGACACGCTCACGGCTATCAAACGTTCTTACGAGCGCGGCATAACCGACGAATTCATCCAGCCAATCGTCGTCATGAGCGAAACCGGCGAACCCATCGCGACGATCAGCGATGGCGACTCGGTCATCTGTTTCAACTTCCGCTCCGACCGCGCGCGCCAGATCACCAACGCGCTCGCCGTGCCTGGCTTCGACGGATTCCCGACGCCTGGACGACCGCAGATCGACTACGCCTGCCTCACCGTCTACGACAAGACCTTCCCGCTGCCGGTCGCCTTTTATCAACTTCAACACACGAACATCCTTGCCGATGTCATGGCCGGCGTCGGGGTACGCAACTACCGCATCGCCGAGACGGAGAAATACGCGCACGTCACATACTTTTTCAACGGCGGCACGGAGAAGGAGTTCCCCGGCGAGAAGCGCCTGCTTGTTCCCTCGCCGAAGGTCGCGACCTACGACCTTGAGCCGGCGATGGCCGCCTTCAAGATCACCGATAAAGTCTTGCGCGCGCTCGAAGAGAATGAGACGGATGTCTACATCATCAACTTCGCCAACCCGGACATGGTCGGGCACAGCGGCAATCTGCCGAAGACCATCGAGGCCGTGCAGTACGTCGACACCTGCCTCGGCTGGATCACCAAAGGTCTGCGGAAGGCTGGGGGGCGCTCGGTGATTACCTCCGACCACGGCAACTGCGAGCAGATGATCGACCTCAAGACGGGCCAGCCGCACACCGCGCACACCACTAACCTCGTCCCCTTTCACCTTGTCGACGAGGCCGCGCTCGGCGTGAAACTGCGCGAAGGCGGCGCGCTCAGAGATGTCTCGCCGACGCTTCTCGGCATGCTCGGCATCGGGCAGCCCGCCGAAATGACCGGGCGGGATTTGCGCGAAGTGTAAAAAATTTGCCGTGCGGTTCACCCTGTCCGTCTGGCGCTTCGCAAGTTCGGCATTCACCGTGAGCTTCGATCCACGCAACATACTTGTCATTGACTTCGGGCAGCTCGGCGACGTGGTGCTCAGTCTGCCCGCGCTGCAAGCGATTCGCACACGCTTTCCTCACGCGCGCGTCACGGTCGCCGTTGGGCGCGCCGCCGCGCCGGTCGTCGAGATGTCCGGCCACGCCGACGAGACGCTGGCGGTCGACCGCGTCGGCCTGCGCGATGGCCCAAAGACACTCTCGCTCTGGCAAATCATGGGGCTGGTCAGGAATGTCCGCCGGTCGAAGTACGACTTTGTGATCGACCTGCACAGCCTCTCGGAGACCAATCTGCTCGGCTATCTCTCCGGTGCGCATCACCGATTGTTCTCGCGACGACCCGGACGGTCGCTCGACTTTCTCTCAAAGTTTCGCGAGCGTCCGCCGGTCGAAGACCGCACCAAACATGCTGTTGATCGCTACCTCGACGTGCTCGCGCCCCTCGGCGTCGGCAAGATTTCGCGCGTCCCCCGCCTGCGCCCGCGTGACGAAGACAATCAGCACGTCGAACAATTACTGCGAAAGGCGCGCGCCGAAAGCGACGCCCCGCTCGTCGGCATATTCCCCGGCGCGGGTCACGCGAGCCGGCGCTGGCCGGTCGAACGGTTCGGAGAACTCGCCCGCCGACTTGAAAGCAACGACGGCGTGCGTGTCGTCCTGTTCGCCGGCCCCGAAGAGCACGCGATGCTGACCGAGGTGCGCGCGCAGTTCCCGCCGTCAACAATTGTTTTCGACCGGCTGACCGTTCCACAACTCGCGGCGGCGCAGGCGAGGCTCGCCGTCTTCGTCTCGAATGATACCGGGCCGATGCACATCGCGGCGGCGGTCGGGACGCCGGTCGTGATTCTGATGGCGACCCACCCGATGCTGAAGTGTTACGTCCCGCCCGGCAACCGCCACCGCGTCATCCACGGGCGGGATATCATGAACATCTCCGTCGACGACGCCTACGCCGCGACGCGCGCGGTGCTGACCGCCGAACGCATGGGCTCGATCTTCTCGCGCTGACCGAGACGCTTCATGACTGACACCACTCGAACCCGTCGCGCCTTTCTAGCCGGAGGCGTGTCGGCCGCCGTCCTGCTCACCGCCATCGCATCCGTCACGTCGCTGTTCGTCAGCCCCGTCGACGAGCCGCAACAACAACACCATCGCGAGTCGAGGCACGCATCAATCGCAGCCGCGCAGCCGGCCACTACTACCGACACAAATACTGCGGTCTTCGATCCGCGCGACATGGACGCCGCACTCGGTCAGCGAATCGACGGCGCGATCAATGACAGCGAGTTCGCGTCGGCGCAGTGGGGCGTCGTGGTGATGTCGTTGCGGGACGGGCGCACCATCTACGAGCGCAACGCCGATCAATTATTCACCCCAGCCTCTAACATGAAGGTTTACACCACCGCCGTCGCGCTCGACCTGCTCGGCGCGGACTACCGCTGGCGCACTTCTGTCTACGCGGACGCGATGCCGGACGCCGACGGAACGCTGGACGGTGATCTGGTGCTCTATGGTCGCGGCGCACCTGACCTCGCTTCGCGTTCTGGCAAGCGTCGCCCGACCGCGCACCTCACTCAACTGGCTGCAGCACTGTACGAGCGCGGCGTGCGCCGTGTGCGCGGTGACGTGATCGGCGATGAAAGCTACTTCCGCGTCGAAGAGGTCGGCGACGGCTGGCTGTGGGAAGACGTGCAGTGGTACTTCGGCGCCGCTCCGAGCGCGCTCTCTGTTGACGGCAACGAAGTCACTGTCAGCATCGCGCCGGCGGCGAAGGTCGGCGATCCGGCAGCAGTGAAAGTCATCCCGCCAACCGAATCCGTCCGCGTGACCAGCGACGCCCGCACGGCGGAGCGTGGCTCGCGTCCGAGCGTCGGTGTCCAGCGCGAGCTGTCCTCAAACGAAGTGCGCGTGTGGGGGAATTATCCGGCGGGCAGCGAAGGTTACGGGGTGCGCCTTTCCGTCCATCGGCCAGCGCGATGGGCGGCGACGCTGTTCAGCGACGCGCTCAAGGCCCGCGGCATCGCTGTCGAAGGCGGCGCCCGCGCCCGCGACTGGCGGACGCAAGCGGCTGAAGACTTTGATCCGAATCGCGCCATTGAAATGGCCGCGGTGCTGAGTCGTCCGCTCGGCGAAATCGTCCATGACACGAACAAAGAGAGCTTGAACCTTGAAGCCGAATTGCTGCTGCGGACGCTCGGCAAAGAGCACGGGGATTTGGCCCCGGTCGAAGACCCGGAGCGAATGCGCGTCCGTCGTGACGATGAAGCGGGGCTGGCCGTGGTGCGCAAGTGGCTGGAGGAGGTGGGCGTCCGAACACGCGGGATGACATTTCACGATGGTTCCGGACTGTCGCGCTTAAACCTTGTGACGCCGCGCGCGACCGCGCTGCTGATGCGGCGGATGGCGGAGCGCCCGCCGACTGTCGCCAAAATCTTTCTCGATTCCCTGCCAATTGGCGGGCGCGACGGAACGCTCGAATATCGTCTGCGCACCGCCGGGGCCGCCGGGCAACGCCTGACCGCAAAGACCGGTGCGCTCACCTATGTCCACGCGCTGTCCGGATACGCAACCACTGCCGAAGGCGAAGTTCTCGTCTTTTCGATTATCTGCAACAATGAAACGGAGCGCGCACCGGGAACCCGGTTGATCGACATCATCGCTTCCTTACTCATTTCCTACCCAACTTTTAATCAATAATTTGCCCTCGCGCAGTTTATAGGCCGCTCTACTTCGCTCAGTTGAAGGTTGTTTGTGTTAAACCTGGACAATTCTGGTTAGTCATGTATAATCGCTCCTGTTGCCGTTGTGCGCACGGCGAGTCTTTTCCAAGCCGCAGTTGAAGGATGGATTTCACGCAACGTGAATCGAAGAAAAGAGAGCGCACATTTCTTGGATAATCCGACAACATTTTCTGGAAAATGCGTCGTGAGCCGTCATCATCACTGCTCCCCACATCGACGTAAAAATTCTCCAATCCCCGTTTGGCCTAAGCGGTTTCAGGCTTGCCTCTTTAAAAATTAAGCAATCGTGTTAACGGCGAACTCTCACGCTTTAGTCCTTACGATTGAAGCTAGTAGCTGAAAATCTGAATTGCTTTGCGCCCATCCCTGACTAGCCACCATCCGCGTGAAAAATTTAGGAGTAGAAAAACATGCTGAAACGAACAAGCCTGATGTTACTGAGCGTCAGTTTTTTATTTTCCGGCTTTTGTTTCCCGGCCCACGGTAATCAGATTTTCGTGGCACCAGGATTTCAGCCTTTGCGGGTTTTCGCCGACTCGAACAGCGACCGTGAGCAGGACGGCTTAGCCGGCCCGGTGCGCCGGGTCCGCACCGAAACGGCAAAGATCACGACCAAGGGCGGGCAGCCCGTCGAAGGGCCGCGCGCGGTGCTGGAAACAGCGACTTATGACATTAGGGGCAGCAAGGTAGACACCGCGTACTTCCTCACCGCCGGCGGGTCACTGACGGGCAAAGAGAATTACAAGTACGACGACAAAGGCAACATCGTCGAGATGACGTTGCATAACGCTGACGGATCGGTAATGACGCAAGAAGTCTATTCGTACGAGTTCGACGGCATCGGTAACTGGACAAAGATGTCGACCAGAGTAGCGGTTGTCGAGGGCGGTAAAGTCATTTACGAGCCAACCGAAACGACCTACCGGGTGATCGCTTATTATCTCGAAGAGAACGTTTCGAAGATGGTGCGGCCCGATATGGCGGCCAACTCCGCCGTCGCTAACGTGGCATCACCGGTGCCTGTTGCTCTGTCAGCCACGTCCCCCGCTAAGCATAACGTCACACCCTCCGCGCCGGCGTTAAAGAGTGGCGTTGCCAAGATAGTTTCGACGCCTGTGCCTAACAACAAAGCAGCGGCGCTGCCGGCAGCTTCCGTAGTCAAACAAGCAAATGTCGCGGCGGTCTCTCCGAAGTTCGACAGCACGACGACTTCCGACAACGCGGAAATGGTTAAGGTTGACGGCGAGGCTCCGGTCAAACCGATTGCTAGAGGGCCAATCAAGCCGATCTCCGGCGGACTTTTGAACGGCAGAGCGACGAATCTCCCGACGCCGGTCTACCCTGAAATCGCCAAGCGCATTCGCGCCACGGGCATCGTGGCCGTCGAAGTCGTGATCGACGCTTCAGGCAAAGTTATCTCCGCGAAAGCCGCCAGTGGGCCATCGGTGTTTTATCAAACGGCGGAGCGAGCAGCGCTCCAGGCGCGCTTCTCTCCGACGCTTCTTTCCGGACAGCCGGTAAAAGTCGCGGGCCTCATCAACTACAGCTTCACCCTGCCGTAATAACGTGCCAGCGCAAACTATCATGCCCACGCATGACTCGACGGCGCAGGCTACCCCTCCCACCATCACACCATTAAGGAGTGTTTCATGGCACTGACAGGACAACTCAGCGATATGTCGCTGGCGGAACTGATCGAATTCTTCTGCAACCAACGCAAGACCGGACGGCTCAAGATTGATTCTCACCGTGGCCACGGCCTCTTCTTCATCAAGAACGGTGAGTTGGTGGACGCCAAAGTCGGGTCGCTGAGCGGGACTGAGGCCGTTTACTTCGCGCTGACGATGCCGAACGCGGCGTTCGACTTCAGTTCCGACTTCGAACCGTTGCGCCGCACGATCCAGGAGCCGTGGACGCAAGTCGTGCTCGAAGGTTTGCGCCGTCTCGACGAAGGGGTTTCGCCGTCCGATGCGGAAGCTTACAGCGGAATCAGTAACACCCATTCACTGGACGAAGAAGATTTGCTGCCGTCAGAAAAATCGAACCAGACAGATAGCGTCACGCCACCAAGTAAAGCCTCAGTTAAGCAGAGCGATTCCGCCACCGTGCCTTTCGCGATAATGGTTGACAGTACGACTCGCACGGGCGGCAAGAAATGGATGACAGTGGGCGCCGTGGTGTGCGTCGTGATGGTCTGCGCCGTGGTAGCGATTCCGCTCTCAGGCCGCTTCGGCAAAAGCAACACCGCCTCTCCGAACTCAGCCGCGCTCGCTCCTGTTGCCGCGCAACCAGAGGCATCCGCGGAGCCTTCCACTGCACCAACACCAATTTCCCCGGCTGACGCCTCGACGGGTGGTAGCACACCGACGGACGACGCGGCGGCGGTCGCCGCGCGGCGCGAAGCTCGCGAGCGCGAGCTGATGCGCGCGCGTAAGGCCGAAGATTTAGCGAGGAAAGCGGCGGCGGGTGATCAACCGACGCCGGTCGTCGCTGGGCCGAAGTCAGTCAAGGTTAGTGTGATGTACGACGACGCCGGTCGCGTGACTCAAGCCTCGGTCGCCGGTTCGAGTCCCGGCGCAGAGGCTTATGCCGGAACCGCCGTCCGCATCGCGCGCGGCAAGCGCTTCCCCGCTGGCAAAGCCGGTTCGACCGTGGTCACCATCCCGATCAACTAATCCCCACCGGAAATCCGGACGCTTTGACCTACGCCACCTGACCGAACTGCCTGATTTAATGGCATCCCGGTCAGGTGGCTTTTCACTTTTCGCCGGATAATCCAGCGACGCCGAGCATCACGAGCAGCGCGCGCTTCAAACCGATGTCGCGCCCGCGCGGATCGTACCATTCATCGAGCGTGTGCGAATTCCCCGACGCTCCGCCGGCGCCGATGGTGATCGCTGGGATGCCGAGAGAGATGGCGATGTTCGAGTCGGTCGACGAACAGTCGAGGTGCGGCGTGTGACCGAGCGCGCGCGTCGCCTCCTCCGCGACGCGCACCAAGCGTGACTGCGGCGAGGTCTCGCCGCTCGGTCGGTCGCCGATCAGTCTCATTTCATGTTCGAGCGG
>JACDEG010000641.1 GCA_013816505.1 Pyrinomonadaceae bacterium
AGTCTCGACGAGCAGGAACTTGTCGCCGTGATCAATCTTCTCCTTCAGTTCATCTCTCGAAATCGTCTTATCCATTGGTGTCACTCCTTTTCATTAACCAGCGTGAGCGGTTTCGACCTGCTCTCCTTTGAGGAAAGCGGAGACGTGCTCGGCCACTTCGTCCGGCTGGTCGAGCATGAGGAAGTGGCGCGCTTCTTTCACGCGGACGAGCTGCGCGCCGGGTACGTCCCGCGCCAGACGCTCGCCGTACTTCACCAGTTGAAAGAGATCATCCTCGCCCCACAGGATGAGCGTCGGCGCTTCTATCTTCGGGAGCAAGGCCGTGATCTCGGTCGTTAAATTCGTGTTGAGCGCAGCCGCATTGCGTATCAGCGAAAGCTTGCCGACCTCCGTGGTGTAAGGCGCGAGGAGAGAGTCGAGCAGTTCGTCATCAGGTGATTTGGCAAAGCCCTGTTTGAGCGCCCCCTTGAGCATCGTGATGGCGCTCGCGGCAGAAAGCTTGCGGCGCGTCTCCGGGTGACCGAATTGCAGCATCGCTTCAATCGGCCAGGAGTCGTAGCAGACCGTGTTCATCACGCAGAGACGCATGACGCGATGCGGGAAGAGCGTCGCCAACCGCAAGGCCACGCCGCCGCCGATGTCGTGCGCGACGATGTGTGCGCGCTTGATTCCAATCTTATCCATCCAGGCGTCAATCATCTCAGCCTGCCGCGCGATGGAGCGGTCGAAACAGTCGCTCTTGTCGGAGTAGCCGAAGCCGAGCAGATCAGGCGCGAGCACGCGATTCTGTTTGGCGAGCGCAGGCGTGAGGGCGTGCCAGAGGTAGCCCCATGCGGGAATGCCGTGGAGCAGGATGACGGGTTCGCCCGTGCCTTCATCCAGATAACTGATGAAGCGGTCACCGAGTTCGGCGACGCGCTGCATTGATTGAAATTCTCTCCAGTTCATCGCGCACCTCCTTGAACTGCCATCCGACGCGGCGTTGCCGGAAACGGCGACTGCACGAGCGTCTCGGGCGTCTTCCAGTCGAGCGAAAACAGAGCGATGTTGATAATCAGCGACGGCAGAAGACGCTCGAACTTTTCAGTCGTCTTGGCTATCTCGCCCGCATCCTCGCCGAGTTCTTCGACGCGTTCGCGAGACAGCGGCACGGGAAAGGGAAGTGTGTGCGCGAGCTTGCGCGCCGTCTCGCGTAGATTGTCAGAAGTCCGTTTGTACTCGTCGCCCTGCACAATCGGCTTCAATTTTTCCCAACCGGCCCCGAGATAATCGGGCCAGAGCGCGAGCGTGCGGTAGTCGCTGTTGATGGACGAGAGCGAGAGCGTCTGCTTGATGTCCTCGAAGAGTTCTTTGATGCGCTCCTCTTCCGGCTCTGACGAGACCATCTCCATCGGATACATCCGGGCGGGCACGCCCCGTTCGACGAGTTCAACGTCCGCGCTTGCTTTGCCGCCGCGTTCCGGCTGTGCCCCATCGAGAGCCAGCTTCACGGCGGAGGTGAACACGAGCAGCTTGGGATTGATGTAATGGTACAGATCGAGCGCGGCACGAAGCTGGTAAGCCTGACTCTCGCCTAAAGCGGCGCGCGCTTGATTCTCAAGTCGGGGCAACTTGTCGGCGGCGCGCACGGCTTCGGCACGCACGCTATCCGCTGCCGTCTCGAAAGCGCGCGTCTCCGCTAAGGGTCGCATCGCGTCCCACATCGCCGGAAAGAACTTCTCGTATCCGGCCCACGTGCGAAAGTTCAGATTGATGCCGGTGACGCGCAAGCTTTGTTTGATTTCGTGATAGACGCGCTCGCACTCGCCATCCGCATCGTATTCAGTCACCTGTTTCTGTTTACCGAATCCCAGCATCACATCCCTCCCGGATTCTTTAATCACACGTTGCTAACTGGTCACAGCTTTGACGAGTTTATCACTCACGCAACTTCTCGCCCTCGCTCTTCTTGGGCCTCAGCGTTTCGTCGCGGTTAAGACCTAGTTCTTTCTGCCTGGCAGGAGACGATCCTTCCGGCGGATGTCCCAGACCAATCTTGATCTCTCGCCATTTCAGTTTCAGGTCTTCCGTCAAATGGCCCGGCGGCTTGTATCCATAAGCCCGGTACTTTCCCGGCTCGACCTTGCCTTTGTCGCGGACGAAAGCGGCGAAGGCATCCGCCCACTCGTCAAACTCCGCAAAGACGTTTGTCTCAGTCGCCATGTCATCCGCCTGATTGTCGCTGTACTTCTTACCCTGCCCGAACCCGACATAACGCCAGAGGTGATCCGGGACTTCGACCCCGCCGTAGCGACATTGCCAGACGAGCGGCGCGTAAGTATCGCGCATCTCTGGTAAAGGCTCTTTCTCGGGATCGAAGTACTCTTTGTGCCGAAGAATCTTCGGGCGTCCCGTTTCGTCCAACTCATCGCCGCCGCCGTCCCCGTAGCAGAAGAAGCCAGCCGTGCTCCCCTCCAGATGATTCCTGCTCAGCTCCGCCCACTCCGGCGCATGTTCCAGCTTCATCGCCATCTCTTGATTCTTATGCTCAATCAAATCCTCGCGCGGGTTGCCTCCGTTCATGCACACCAGCCGGTCAAACATCAGCTTCAGGTTACTCGTCGGCGCGTACCAGTTGACCGGGCCGATGATGGCCCAAGCATCCGCCAGATCGAGCCGCGCGTACATGTCCAAATCCCACATCAAGTCAGGTTCCGCCGAATTATTCTTCTCATAACAGTTACACGGCCAGACGCAGAGCGCCATCGAAGTTGAGACGCACGCGTTGCAGCTTTGTATGCGCGCATGGGCATAGACATTGCCGAGGTCTTCGTAATCAATCTCCCACTCCTGCGGGAGGCGCTCACTCATGCGCAGCATCAGCGTGCGCGACTTGGAATCGACGCCGGGGCAGTTGTACTGCCGGCGATCTGAGCCGGAGATGAGGAGGACGCGAAACGGTCTTTCCGGAGTCGGGAGTTTGCCGTTGTCATCGTTGGGTTTCATTATCTATCCCTACCACCCTAAAGCCGCTCTCATGCGAGCACCCTGTCAGCAATCCCTCACAGGATACTACTTCTGTGCGAGCCGGATGACATTCAGTTTACCGGCTTAAGTGGCCGTGATTGAGAATAGTCTGACATCCTTGAGCGCAATTATGCCGCTCAGTTTATACTTCAGACCCTTCACAGGATTTTGTCGGCACTCTCAGCCAGTAACGCGGCGACTCCATGATGACGTTTACATCATCTGGCCGATGCGGCGACTCCGAGTTCTTTCGGTTTAGCCAACCACACGAAGCCCGCTCCGAGAATCAGGCCGTAGAGGACG
>JACDEG010000642.1 GCA_013816505.1 Pyrinomonadaceae bacterium
GCCAAGAAGCGCCCTGGCGCGCACGACTCGCACTCTAAGGCAGAGGGTGATGGTCAGTCATGAGGGTTTGGTGATGGTTTGGTGATGGTTGCCGCGGCGGGGTAGGGCCGGCGAACGCTAAATCGAAGCACGTGAGGTCGGGGCACTACTCTTTCCTGGGAGGCGCAGGCGTCCCGCCTGCATTGAGCACCGCCAAGCGCGAACTGATCCGCTGGCTGACGCCATCGCAAAGTGTGTGCGCGCCATGCGGCACGCTGGCAGGTGCGCGCTTGCGCTCCCGGCGATAAGCCGCCTCTTTTTTATCCGTAATTTGGTATGAAAAGTCTGCGGAAATTAGCCGGCGGCAATCCGCGGACGCCGCCAATCGAGCGCTCAAGTTCTACGGCCGGTGCGGGCGACGCGACTTCATCAATCTGAGTTGCCCCGAACCTGCGTCGTCAAGCAGCCACTTTCTTGAAATGATCTTTGCTTCAGACGTATTGCCGGACTGCAGGAGCATCGCGTAAAGATCGCGGGCGGGGGCGGAACGCGCGTGCGTCACGCTGGTGCGTCGCGCCGCGTCGGAAGCGTCGAGTTGCTCGCGTATTTCGGCTAACAATTCGACGCTGCGGCGCATCGCGGCGAGCGCGCGTTCCTTGTGCGGCGACCTTTTACTTCCACTCAAGGCATCGAGACAGAGCGCGAGCGTCCAATAGCCGCGCCATCTTTCGCCCGACTTGGTCTCGTCCAAAAGTTCCACGGCCCGCTCGGCTGCCTCCAGCGCTTTTCGCGATTGATTTAACTTCAGACACGCGCGGGCGCGCTCAACCAGCGCCGCGCCCAGGACGTCACGATTATGCAACTCTTCGGCAATCGCTACCGCTTGATCAGCCGCGCCCAAGCCGCCTTCGTCGTCCCCACCGCTGATCCGCAAACGCGCCACGTCAATCAAGACGCGGAACTCATCATCGCGGTCGCCAATTGCGCGCACCATCTCCAGCGAACGCTCCAGCAAAGCGGACGCCTGCCCACCCCGTCCGGCTTCGCAATGCGCGCGTCCAAGTAGCCACAACGTCTCGGCTTCGCAGTGCGCGTCGCCGATCACTTTCAGGCTTTTAAGCGTGCGATTCAGAAACGCGCTGCCTTCCTCGCAAAGCCCTTGCGCGATGCGCGCTTGCCCGATGCCCATATTCGCTTTCGCTTCACCGGAGATATCTCCGGCGGTGCGGAAATCGTCGCGCGCCCGCGCGGCCAAATCGATGGCCGTTTCGTATTGCCCGCGGCTCAAATCGGCCCAGTGAAGGCGCCTGAGCAAGAGCGCCCGCTGCCGCACGTCGCCCGTGCGCGTATGATAGTCGAGCGCGCGTTCGAGCAGCGGAACGCCTTCCGCATACCGCCCCTGCAACGCGCGCGCCCAACCGAGAATACCCAACGCGATGGCGGCGGTGTGGCCTTCTGTGTTGATGCCCTCAAGAGCTTGTTCGATCAGTTGCGCCGCGGCCTCGTAGTTACCCATCCCGGCTTGAACACCGCCGAGCTGGACAAGAGATAGCGCAATACCCTTCTGATCTTCGATCTGACGATAAATCCCTAAAGCTTGTTCGGTTGATGCCTGCGCCTCGCGGTATTTGCTAAGGCTGATCTGTGTCCTGCCCTGTTGCAACAGCGCCGCGCTAACATCCGCCTGATTATTAAGGACGCGGGCGAACGTGATTGCTTCCACTAAGACCGCTTCTGAGTCTTTCAGTCTTCCGACAGAATAAAAGCCTTCGCCCATCGCCAACGCGAGTTGCAAGCGGTCAGTTTGGGAGAGCGCGTTCTCCCCCAATCGGTCGCTCTCATGTGCCGCGCGTCGGGCGCGTTCGATGCTGACCACGGCTTCGTCCCAGTGCCAACGACCGCTCGCCGCGCGCCACGCGCGCATGCTCCATTCAAAAGTCTGTCGCCAATGGCCCGCTGCTTCCCAGTGCGTGCTCAGCGCTTCGGCGATGCGATCAACTTCGCGCGCGTACACGACTTCGAGCGCACGCGCGGCCTGCCCGTGCAAACGCTTCCGGCGGCGCGGCGGCAACTCGTCATACACCACGCGCCGCAGCGTGGTGTGGTAAAAACGACAATCTTCGCCGGTTGACAGGCCGCGCTCGGATAGCACGCCGCGACGCACTCCCTCGCCGAGCAATCGTTCAATTTCCTCTTCTCCCCGGTCGGCCATCAGCGAAAGCGTCTCGCCGCGAAATTCATCGCCGATTACCGCCGCCTGTTCGGCGATTTCGCGCACTTCCACCGAGAGTCGGTCGAGTTTGGCGTGCGCCGCCAGCACGATTGTGTCCGGCAGGTGCAAGTCTTTTACTCCGCGCCACTGCCAATGTGCATCGTCAGGCTCGCCGTGGTAGCTGATCGCGCCTTCAGCGACCAGCAGGCGCAGCATCTCGGTTAAGAAATAAGGATTGCCGCCGGTCGCGCGAGACAAAGTTCGCAGATCGTGTAGGGGAAGGTTCAAACGCTCAGAGCTTTCGCCGAACACCGCCTCAATGGCGAGGCGACACGCGCCCTCGTCCAGAGGCTTGAGCGTCAGGCTCGTATAGCTGCGGTAGTTCGCTTGACGCTTCAACCACTCGGCGAGCGGGTGCGCGGGATCAGTTGTCTCTTCGGTGCGCGCGAGCGCGAGGAGCATCAGCGGTTCGCCCTGCGCGGTGCGCATCAGGTAGCCGATCACTTCGCGGCTCGCTTCGTCCGCCCATTGAAGATCATCCAGCACCATCACCAGCGGACGCTCACGACTCAAACTCACGAAACATTGACTGACCGGCACGACGGCGCGGAAATAATCGCCCGGCGAAGTCCCGCCGCGCGCCGGAAATGATCCGGTTCTTTCCCCCGACCCGGCGAACAATTCCGCGGGCAGGGTGACGCCGCAGCGCTCCCGCGCTATCGTGCGCAGATCACGCAGTTCATTGTCTTTGCGCCGTCCCGTCGCGTTGAGACGCAACGCGGTGCGCAAGAAATCCAGGAACAGTTCGTAGGGCGCGAGACGGCTGCCCCCGTAGTCGAAGAAACGCGCGTACAGACACAAGGCTCCCTGTTCGTGCACCCACTCCCCAAAGTACCGTGCGAGCTGCGTCTTGCCGATGCCGGGTTCCCCCGAGATCAGCACCGGACGCCCGGCACCTTGCAGTGAGCTTCGATACTCGGCGGTGAGTGATGCTAACTCCGCTTCGCGCCCGACGAGTTGATCGTAATCAGGATCGCTCGCCGCCGCGGTGCGAACCGAATTTCTTCGATCCGTCAACGTGGGAGACGCATTCGGCACAGACGTGGGGG
>JACDEG010000643.1 GCA_013816505.1 Pyrinomonadaceae bacterium
GATTATCGGCGTAGCGGTCAAGGTGAGCATAGTAGTAAACAGTTTTTTCGTTTTGATCCAGTTGATAAATGGTGATACCGCCGCGTTCGCTGTTAAAGAGTTTGACAATGCGACCATCAGCCGCAGCGAGCACGGGTGTTCCGCGCGGAGCCATTATATCTATCGCATTATGCACGCGCCCTTCGGAACGCGCGTCCGCGTAGGTGTCTTGCAACTGCTCTGGACGCACTCCGACCACCGGAACAAGCAGCGCTCCCGAACCGCTTGGCTCACCCGGCGAAGAAGTCAGTGCAGGGACGGTTGCTTCGTCTGAGTTCAGTCCAGGTTCGATCTCGGCAAGCGGCGTCGGCAACAAAGTCGCGGAAGGTATTGGGGCAGGGGTCGGCGGCGCAGCAGGAACCATCTCGACGGCGGGTTCGGTCGATTGAGCGGACGGCTCACCGGCGGATGACATTCCGAGAAAACGCATCCCATCAGATCGTGCCCCGGCGCTTGCTATCCATACCACCACGGCACACGCGACGAAGCCCGCGAAGAAAGAGATCATGTTTTGAATTGTTCGGCGATACGACACGAACCGCGCCTCCCTTTCGTGCTCGATGCGCGAGCGTCCCACCAAACCCACTGGAAGCACTCGGGCGACTGCCGCTTCAAGTAGACGCTGAAGCATTGTCCGCCAAAGACTCGCAGAGAGTTAACAGTTTAATTCTCTGCGAGTCTTCGGCGTAAACTATCTGAAGAGTGCGCGTAATTAGTCGGGGAGCAGAAATCGCATGATTTCTGAGATTATTGGGAGTGATGAACAACCAAGAATCTATTCCCCCCGACCACCTGTTGATGTTAGTCAAACAGGTGAAGGCACACTACATAGAAACATCGGTCGCTGGCAAGGCTGGTCGCCCGCGAACTTATTCGCAACTTTCCTTCTTGTTATTGGCAGTCGTGGCGGTCACTTTACGCACCTTCAAGGGGCTGGAGTTACACAAGTTGCTGGAAAAAGACGCGCGCTTACGAACCGCGTTAGGTCTTGACACTGTGCCGCATCGCCGCACCATTGAGCGACGGCTTGAGGTTCTGCAACACGAAGCCGAAGACCAAGTTGCGGCGCTTGGAAAGGAGATTGTCCAAGCCATTGAACCATCGAAAGAGTTGCCAGTGGCAAGCGCGATTGATGGACGGATGTACACAGCTGGCGGACCGCTTTGGCATCAAAAGCAGCGTAAAGAGGGCGTCATCCCGCTTCATTTGCGAAATGTTGATCAAGAAAGCGCATGGTCAAAGAGCGGTTATCGCGGATGGGTGCAAGGCTATCGGCTGCTCTTACAAACCTTGCTTCTACCTGCTCCGATACCTTTGTTCGCGACCTGGCAACCCAACAACTTGTACGAAGAACATCTGGCACTTCAAGCTTTGCAAGAAGGCCAACTCTCAGTCACTCCAGTGTTGTTAGGCGACACGAGTTTCGGTTCGCCGAAGCTGACCGCAGCCTATGCGGCAGAAGGTGGCTGGTTACTGACGCCGAAGCAACTTCCGCCCAGGTACAGGACGTGGAAGCATGATTTATTCGCGCTGAGAAAAGAAACCATTGAATTGCTCTTTCAACGCATCATGCAAGCGGTTGACTTAAAAACTTGTCCGACGAAAGGCTTACGCCGCAACGGAGCGTTCGTCATTGCCAGCGTGTGGCTCTATCAAGTCATTGCTTGGAGTAATTACAAGCAAGGCAAGCCAATAGCTGAGGTCAAAGAAACAATAGACTTAGCGCGGTGGCGCATCGCCGCATGAATTACGCGCACTCTTCAAGTAACTGTTGTTTCGCTAAAAATTTAAGGTTATGCAGCCTTTTTCAAGACCGTTTCAGTTCTTTGACAATTTTCTTCATCTTCAACCTGCTTGCCGACCTTGAAGAAATTCCCTGTCCGCGCATACTCAGCAAGCAGCACTTTGTTCAACGCTAACCTGATTTGGCCCATCGTCATGTGCGACTTTGGTTTGCGCCACGGCTCTGCCGCCTGTGGCAAGTGGCGGCGCAGTTCCGGCACCAGTTCGATCAGCCGCAGCAAGGTGTGCGCCGCTACGGTCAGCAGCGCAAAGCGACGGACTCCCAACTCGGTGCGGCCGCGATACTGGCCCAAGCCGCCATCGCATTTGAGGTCTTCGTATCCTTGCTCGACTGCGTGGCGTGCCGCGTAGAAGTACAAAGTCTGCTCGGCGCTGGCTTCCGTGTCGGTGTCGAGCAAGTAGAAGGGCTTTTTGCCGATGCCTGTCACGATCACGACCGAGACGGGGTCTGTGAGTCCGCGCCACCGACACACTATCTTTCTGAGCCTCACGCGATGCATTCGCCCATAAACTTGCACATCACACTCCGGCTCGAACTTGTGTGCAAAGCGCGCGCGGTGCTTGAGCGAAATCTTCGTCCCGTAGATTCTCTTTCGTCCGCGCTTTTTCTTCTTTGGCTCAGCCGCGAGTTCGTACAAGTTGGCATCAGCACGAAGGCGCGTGACCACCCGCCGCTGCTTGCTTCTTTGTTCGGCGATCCACTCCCGACACGCATAATAGCGGTCGCCAACAACAGCGATTTGATAGTCCTGACCCACCCACTGACAGAGCTTGTCCAACATCTCTGTGGCTAACTCGCGCTTCGATTTGTATGCTTCAGCCTGGCAACTCTTTTTGGCGATGTAAAGCGCAATGTTGATGGCAAGGCTGCGCACGTACTCCGCATGAACATCGATCAAAATTGAGAGCGTCACCCAACAATGACCGATGCGATATTTGCTCTGCCCCGCCTTAGCGCTTGAGTTGTAGTGTTTGCTGACACCGAACATGTGCCGCGCTGTGTGATGATCATCACCGGTTTCATCCACGCCGATGAGCAGGATGCGGCGACCGGAACTGTCTCTCGGCAGCCGATGTTTGACCTGCGCCAGAACAAAGAGCGTCAGAACTCTCGCCAGCTCGTCCACTTCCCAAGCGTAGGAACGAACAAACCGCAGCAGGGCGTCCCAATGCGCGGAGGTGCGAGATTGAAGCCAGATACGCGACAAACTCAGTGGCCCGCTGGTGACGAGAGGCAAAGCCCACAGACTCAAGATCAAAGCCTGAAAGTGAAGGAAACTCGGGGCAGTAAAGACGCTGCTGAAAGGTTCAAAGAGCATGGTAAACTGCGGCATACGACCTCCGTAGATATGGATTTTGACACCCTATAATCTAACGGCAAGTCGTCGGGCGTGGCTAGGATGGTCACGCCCGCTCATTCAAAAATCCGCGAAACAACAGTTACACATGACTCATC
>JACDEG010000178.1 GCA_013816505.1 Pyrinomonadaceae bacterium
GGGTCGTGTCGTCCTCTTCGGCTTTCGTCCGCAGCACCGTGGGCAGACGTGGGGCACGTTCCCCTTCATCTTTAACGCGGCGCAGTCGGGCGATTGAATTTGAGCTTGCCGCCATCTGCCCGCTGAAGCGTGGCGGCAATCCATCGGCATGGGTCGTGCATCAAAACGCGCAGTAGCTCAAGGATGCCCCAGGTTTCCTTTTGCTGGTCTCGCCTGTCAGGAGTCGAATGCTCATGAAAAAAGTTTTTGCTGTCGTCTCGCTGCTCTCTCTGCTCGTTGCCTCCACACCTTTTTCCGTCGCCCAGCTTCGTTCGCGCCGCGTCGGCGACCCGACACCCGGCGCGTCCGTCCCCATCCCGACGCCGACACCTTCGACATCCAAAAAACCCGCGTCCACCAATCCGCCCACCAGCGCCCCCCGGTCTGACCGACAACCCGGGCATCAGACTGAACAACAGACCGCCGAGGAGGTTGGCGACGACGAGGTGGTGCGCGTCAACACGTCGTTGGTCACGATCCCGGTGAGCGTTTTGGACCGCGACGGACGCTACATTCCGAACCTAGGTAAAGAGGATTTCCGTATCTTCGAGGACGGCGCGGAGCAGGAGGTCGCTTACTTCGGCGCGGTCGAACAGCCGTTCACGGTGGCGTTGCTGATCGACACCAGCGGCTCGACGCAGTTCAAGCTCGAAGATATTCAGGACGCCGCGATTGCCTTTCTCGACCAACTCCGCCCCGAAGACAGCGTGATCGTCATTTCGTTTGATGACAGCATCGACGTGCTGTCCGAGGCAACCAACGACCGGCGCGTGCTGCGAAATGCCATCCGGCGGACGCGCGGTGGCGGCAGCACGCGGCTCTACGATGCCGTCGACCTCACGATTAAGCGACGGCTCAACCGCATCAAGGGGCGCAAGGCTATCGTGCTGTTTACGGACGGCGTGGACACAGCGAGCAGCCGTGCGTCTTACGAAACCAACGTGCGCGACGCCGAAGAACTTGATGCGATGGTCTATCCGATTCAGTACGACACTTATCTCGATGCCGGCCACACCGGGACGCAGTGGCCGCCCACCTCGCGCATCCCGCCGGTGATGCTTCCATTCCCGTTCCCGTTTCCGCTGCCGATTCCCGGTGGCCGACGTGGCGGCGGAAGAGGCGGCGGCGGAACGGGCACCAGTCGCGGCGAGTACACGCGGGCGGGCGCGTACCTGCGCGACATGGCCGAAAAGACCGGCGGGCGTTTGTATCAAGCCTCTGACGTGAGTTATCTGGAGCGGGCGTTCGAAAGCATCGCCGAAGAGTTGCGCCGTCAGTACAGCCTCGGTTACTACCCGCAACGACAGGCGCAGGCTGCCGAACGTCGACTGATTAAGGTGCGCGTCAAACGTCCCAACCTCGTCGTCCGCGCTCGTGACAGCTACATCTACAAACCGGCTGGCAGTGCAACCAGCACCGCGGCTCAGGACCAGCAGCGTCGACAACCAGCGCCTGACTTTCGCCGCTCGCCATTTGTCAGCGGCGGTAAAAGTGACGGTGCGGATCAGGTAAGCAGTAAGGCAAAAGTAAACAGGTAAAAGGCAAAAGTGCAAGCCACGAACAACGGCATTTTTATTCAGCCTTTATGCCGGTGCCCATTCATATACCAGTTATGTGTCGCTTACCACGCTCCTGCGAAACAGGTTCTTCATAGATTCTTTGGTTAGCTGCCTCCAAGAAACTGCGGCTATTAACACGATCAGCACAACCTCCGCAACTCTCATCGCTAGAATGAACTTGCCTTCGCGTAAATCCGTTGCGAGCCTTGCCATATGGAAGATCGCGAGAAGCAACACCACGCCAAGCCTGAACTTTCTAGCCCACTCCTTAGCACAAAACAGACCGCTAGCAGCAATCAACGTAAGCAAAGCGGCAACCGTAAAGAGCACGAACCCGCCCCGCAACGTTTGGCGCATCTTCACTATCATGTCAATCTTCAACTGCTCGGAATACTGGATTCCGTAGTGCTCAAAGAGCTTCGTTACGCCCTGATACTGGTGCAGACAAAAAGCCGCGCCTGCGACATAGAGCAAGCCTAGCAGAAGAACGATCAACGCAATTGTTTTAACTTGTCTCATCAGCATTAAGGCTGCCCAGCCACATAACTCGATTTATGACGCGCTCAGTCCTTCAACACCGGAGACCCAAATGACAGTCAACATCAATCCCTCATCCTTCATCTCTTCCATCTCACACCACCGTGCCATCTTTAATTGTTCCGTTCTTCGGGATGATGATGATGCGGTCGCGGATGTAGAAGCTTCCATCTTCGGCGTCGTAGTTCTCGATGCCACGCTCGTTGACGAGGTGCACGTTCGCGCCGATCCGCGTGTTCTTGTCGATGATCGCGCGGCGGATGATCGCCCCTTCGCCGACGCCGACGCGCGGGGTGCCGGCCTCGGTGTCGACGCGCATTTCGTCAATCGATTGGTAGTAGTCCGCCCCCATCAGGTACGTGTCTTCGATCTGCGCGCCGCGCTCGATGCGTCCGCGCAGACCAATGATTGAGCGCCGGATCGTCGACTGGTTGATGATGCAGCCCTCGCTGATAATCGAGTCGTGGATTTCGCAGTGGTGTAATTTGGAAGGCGGCAGGTAGCGGGCGCGTGTATAGATCGGAGCCTCGGCATCGAACAGATTGAAATGCGGCAGCGTCGAGGTCATCGCGAGATTCGCAGCATGGAAGGCGGCGATGGTGCCGATGTCTTCCCAGTAGCCGTTGAAAAGAAACGCCTGCACGTTGCAGCACTTGATCGCCGCCGGGATCACCTCGCGCCCGAAGTCGACCCACGCGGTGTCTTGCGCCAGCAGTTGCTCCAGGCGCTGATAGTTGAAGACGTAAATCCCCATCGACGCAAGGTAAGGCCGCCGCGCCGCTTCATCCGCGTCGAGGCCGAACGCCTGCGTGTCAACCCTCATTTCTTCGAGCGCCGCGCCCTTCGGCTTTTCGCGAAACTCCGTGATGCGACCAGCCTCGTCGGTTTTCAGCAGCCCGAAATCTTCGGCCTCCTCACGCGCGCACGGAATCACCGAGACGGTCACATCGGCCCCCGTATCATGATGCCGTTTCAGAAATTGGCGATAGTCCATGCGGTAGAGGTGGTCGCCCGACAGAATCAGTAGTGTGTCGATCTGCCAATCACCGATGTGCGGCAACACCTGTCGCACCGCGTCAGCCGTCCCCTGGAACCACTGCGGACTTTCCGGCGTCTGCTCGGCGGCGAGTATCTCGACGAAGCCATCCGAGAACTGCGAGAAGCGGTACGTGCGCGCGATGTGGCGGTTAAGCGACGCGGAGTTGTACTGCGTCAGCACGAAGATTTTAGTGATGTCGGAGTTGATGCAGTTCGACACCGGAATGTCGACCAGACGGTACTTGCCGCCGAGCGGCACCGCCGGCTTCGACCGCATTCGCGTCAAAGGGAAAAGGCGCGTCCCCGCGCCCCCGCCAAGAATCACTGTCAAAAGGTTACGATTCGTCCCCATCGCCCGTTCACCATCCGCTTAGAGTTTGGAAGTCAAGATCATGCGGAGCATAGGCGCAAAGCACTGTGAGTTTCAAGACTTATCATCAACGCTCACTCTGCGGGGGAAATGGAATTGAATGAACGCTGTTGATGGCGGGTTTCAGGTCAGAGGCGACCAATCAACTTGTTCAGATGGATGTTAAGCGCGTCATGTTTACGCTACGACAACAGACACTATCAAGCGGCGTCAGGGCCGCCGCAGTCCATATGAGTTTGTGTTATGGTGCGCTTTCAGTAACCGCTCGTCGTGGCCGACCACGACGTTCGACTCTTTGCACTGCGACCCGCGCTTTCAGAGTTTGTTGCGTCACATCGGTTTCCCACAATGATAATTTGAATCAAAACGGATGTCGTCCGAGCGCGGTTTCTTCCGCGCGAGGGCGTAGGTAAAAACGCTGCCTGATGGCGCGGCGAATCCGCGTCCACTACTGAGAGGTTTTCTGTCGAACTCTCAGTACCTGCTGCCTGCCGCCGCTGTTCCCATTTGCACGCCTGCCGCTTCCTGCGCGATCTTGACGCCGACGCTTGCGCCGATGCGGGTCGCGCCGGCTTCAACCATCTGCCGCGCGTCGCCGATGCCTTTGACCCCGCCTGACGCTTTAACGCCCATCTCCGCGCCAACCGTGCGGCGCATCAACGCCACGTCCGCCACCGTCGCGCCGCCCTTCGCAAAGCCGGTCGAGGTTTTCACGAAGTCCGCACCCGCGCGCTTCGCCGCGAGACACGCGCGCACTTTCTCGTCGTCGGTCAAAAGCGCCGTCTCGATAATCACCTTGCACAGCACGCCGGACTCATGCGCCGCTTCGACGACGCCGCGAATATCGTGCTCGACCGCGCAGTCGTCAACGCTTTTGAGCGCGCCGATGTTGATGACCATGTCCACTTCGTGCGCGCCGTCACAAATCGCGCGCCGCGCTTCGTAAGCCTTCACGTCGGGAAGCGTCGCGCCAAGTGGGAAGCCGATCACCGTGCAGACGGGGACGCCCGTTCCGCGCAGGTGACACGCCGCCGCGCGCACCCACGTCGGGTTGACACAGACCGACGCGAAACGAAACTGCGCCGCCTCGTCACATAATTTTTTGATGTCCGCTTCCGTCGCCTCTGGCTTCAACAGCGTGTGATCAACCAGACCCGCCCAATCGCGCGCCGATGCCGACTCGCCGAGGACGACGCCGATCCGCGTCGCGCCCGCGTCCACCACGCGCTGCATCCTTTCGGGGCAACGGTTGAAGCACGTCGAACCGCACCCGCACAGCGCTGATTGATCCTCCGCGTCGCCGTTCAATCGCGCGACGATGGCGTCCGTGATCTGCTCGACGAGGTGATCGAGATTGCCGTTGGTTGAATGTTGAATCAACGTGAATGCTCCTGAAGTTCAGGCTTGCTGTGATGACTTATGTCCTCGACAACGATTTCCTCGGCGGGGATGATAACCACTTCACCGCCCTTCCAAATCACGATTGGGTTTCCCGCCCGTTTGTGTGTTAGCAGTGCGTGATGCACGGCACGACGTAAGACATCCTCAATCGGCTTGCCTTGAACGACAATGATTTCTTTGGACGTAAGACCTTCTGTGCTCATTTTGCTACCTCGCGAAATTTTCGCCACAAACTCTCTTCAATGACTTTCGTACCGACACTCTTATTCATGATAGCGATTTGCAGCGCGGTGCCGGCATCAGAATTATCATACACCCCCCACGTGTCAGCCAGCGGTTCATACAACTCAAGGAAATTGCGCACGCCTTTCACGTAACGACGGCGAATAACACCTTCGGGAACGCTGTGACCGCCCATGCTCACTCTCTCTCTGACGCGCTCGACAGCGAGATTCACGCTGCTCAACCAAAGATAGATCAAGTGAAACTCGTAGCCTTGTTTACGCAGTTCTGATATCCAACCGGCGTAAGAGCGACTGGCTAACGTGCTTTCAAATGCGAAGTTTCTTCGTTCATCAGCGAGATGGTGTAAACGCCTGAGCATGATGCGCCCCGCTTCAAACGCCGCTCCTTCGGGCTTGAAAGCCGAAAGTCCCTGCGCGATTGTGTCAGCGTTGACATATTCCGTCAGACCGAAAGTATCACGCAGCAGGAACGGTGCGAGCGTTGATTTTCCCGCCCCGTTCGGCCCGGCAATGACGATGATCTGCGGCTTAGGTTCGCCCATTCCTTAACTTCGATACTGCCGCTCGACCGCCTCGATCTTCGCGACGCGCTTCCGGTGTCGCTCTTCGCTGAGTTCGGTCGAGAGCCAGGCGCGAACGATGTCGCGCATCTCGGCGTTGGTGATGGTGCCGCTGCCCAGCGTGAGCACGTTGGCGTCGTTGTGCTCGCGGGAGTTCTGCGCGACCTTGACGGAGTAACAGGCAGCGGCGCGGATGCCGGGCACTTTGTTGGCGGTCATCGCGGAGCCGACGCCGGCCCCGTCGACGATGATGCCGAGGTCGGCTTCACGATCAGCGACGGCGCGCGCGACCGCGTGCGCGAAGTCCGGGTAATCAACCGCGTCAATCGAGTGCGTGCCGAAGTCGCGGGACTGGTGGCCGAGTTCGCCGATGAAGCTTTTCAATTCCTCTTTCATCTTGAAGCCGCCGTGATCCGCGCCGATGGCAATGATTTTCTGTTTACGCGAGCCGCGGCGCGGGGTGCGGCGGACGAGTTCGATGCGGCGCTCACGCACGATGTCGGCGGCCAGCGGCGTCAGTCGCGCGTCCTCGGCGATGCGCAGACGCGCCCCACTTTCGAGTCCGCGCACGTCGTCCTCGGTAATCACCGTCTTCGACGATTCGTCGCGCGCCACGGCTTGATTGTCCATCGCGCTTCCGATTGAAGACGCGACTGACGACTCTTTAATCATGGGAACGATTCGCGCCGGTGCCGTCACCGTGTCGGGCGAGCGTGTGGTGGCCTCGTCTTCGTCCGCCGGCAGCGCGTTCTGTAACACTTCGCGGACGAGCGAGCGCACGCGGTCGCGGATTGAGTTATCTTCAGCCATAGAATTAGAGTTTAGAGGTTGGAGATTAGCAAGGGCAGATTTCCACCGGCCTCTGACCCGCAAGCCCCGGACCCAACGGGTGATCGTCGCGGAATGTCCGCATTTTGAGCCTTTCAAGTCGAGAAGTACAGGTAAGGAGCAAGGCAAAAGTAAAAAGGGAACAGGCAAAAGTGCAAGCCACCGGGGAACAGATGTTAGATGATAGATGCTGGATGTTAGTCAAGACACGCAGGTGTTCTGTCCAACATCTAACATCCAGCATCTGACATCTAGTTCATTCAACCCTGATCCTGGATTACTTTTGCTCAGGTACTTATAATGTTTTGGCCTGATAAATTCCTTGAACCAAACGATGGTTACCGCCCGAAAGGAAGACCGATGATACTTAACTCGTCAACTGTTCGATCTGCAATGTTGTTTTTCGCACTGTTGTTCACAATATTGGTGGCGTCCTGTGGTTCCGGCGGAGAGAAGGCACAATCTAACCCCGCGCTTTCAAATACTCCCGGCACGACAGCCAATCAGTCTGCTAATAATACTGCGGTCCGTAATGATACCGCTAAAGCAAAGCTCAATCTGAACACGGCTTCAGGGAATGACTTCCTGACCAACATTCCCGGACTCGGCAACCGAATGGTTCACGAGTTTGAGGAGTATCGACCGTACCGGAGCATTCAGCAATTTCGGCGCGATATAGGCAAATACGTTAACCCGGCGCAGGTTGCTGAGTATGAAAAATATGTCTATGTGCCGATAGCGGAGAATGAAGCGGATGCGGCAACGCTGCAACAGATTCCCGGTCTTGACGCAGCCGAGGCCGAGGCGTTGATTGCCGGGCGTCCGTATGCTTCGCACGACGCATTTCTCTCCAAACTCTCCGAGAAGGTATCACCGGAAGAACTAGCCGTCGCCAAAACGTATCTGAGCAGACCATGAGTCCCGCCGATATTCTATCGCGTCTGCGGCGGTTTCTCCTGGTCTTCTCCATCTTGCTTCTTGGCGGCGCGGTGGTTGAGTTGTCGCTGGTCAATCACACGGAAGACGCTGTGCAGTTGATGCCGTTCGCGTTGTGCGGTCTAGGTTCAGTTGCGGCGCTCGTCGCGCTATTGCGCCCGCAACGTGCGACAGTGCTGGGCTTGCGCATCTGCATGGGATTGGTCGTGTGTGGCAGTCTCTTTGGAATCTATGAGCATCTTGAAAACAACTTCGCGTTCCAACGTGAAATTAATCCGCACGAACCCACCGGTGACATGATGTTGAGTGCTCTGGGTGGCGCGAATCCGTTACTGGCGCCCGGCATCCTGGCGGTGGCTGGTGTGCTGGCACTTGCCGTCACTTACCATCATCCAGCTTTGGGCGATGGTGACGAAGAACTCAAACGTGACAGGTAACAGGTGACAGGTGACAAGAAAGAGTTAAGGCACCTCAGTTCTTCCGAGCGGGGCCGATAATTCTTTGCTCAGGCTGCTGGCTCAAAGAACTCGCCGCGTGCGACACAGCATCTAAACTGTCCTGTCACCTGTCACGATTTACCTGTCACGGCTGAGTAATACTCGGCTTCGTCCGAAGGCGCGCCAACACGGGTTCGCGTGTGAGCACTTCAGACAGTTTTCAAACACTTCATCATCACACGAACGGAGGCGCCATTGTCTTCTTCTTCCGCCCGAACCCCATCGGAGTTCACTAACCCAAACCTTGAAACGCTGTTCACCGCCGAACAGATTCAGACGCGCGTCACGGAACTCGGCGCTGAGATTGCGCGCGACTACGTGGGGCGTAACCCGCTTTTGCTCGGCGTGCTGAAGGGAGCGGTCATCTTCACGAGCGACCTGGTGCGCGCCATCGACATCCCGCTCGGTTTGGAGTTCATCGCGATTTCAAGTTACGGCGCGGCGACACGCAGTTCCGGCGAAGTTCGCATCGTCAAAGACCTCGATGTGCCGATTGAGGGTCGCGACATCCTCGTGGTCGAAGACATCGTCGACACCGGACTGACGCTCTCCTACCTGCTCGCCAATCTGCGCGCGCGGGGCGCCCGCAGCGTCAAACTCACCGCGCTGCTCGACAAGCACGAGCGGCGTCTGCGCGACGTGCCGATTGATTACCTCGGCTTCAAAATCCCCGACGCCTTCGTCGTCGGCTACGGCCTCGACTTCGCCGAGCGCTACCGCAACCTCCCTTACATCGGCGTTGTCATCAACCCGGAAACATAGTGGCAAGTGATGAGTACTGAGGACTGAGCAAAAGCAGTCCCGCTTAAACTCAGTCCTCAGCACTCAGTACTCAAGTAATCAGTAGTTATGTTCAGACGATGCGCGCGACGACGAGCGTCATGTCGTCGTGCTGCTTAGCCCGATTGGCGAAAGCGTCGGCGTTGATCATCAAGCGTTTGGTCATCTCAAGGGCCTCGATTTTATTCAACCTCACGCAGGAAGCTCTCGCCCGCGTTCAACTTCAGGCCGAAGTTGTCGGCGACGGTCTGTCCCGTGTCGGCGAGCGAGCCGCGCGTGCCGAGGTTGACGCCCGCCCGCGCGCGTCTGCCGTAAACCAACAGCGGCGCGTACTCGCGCGTGTGGTCGGTGCCGCGAAACGTCGGGTCATTGCCGTGGTCGGCGGTGAGGATGAGCAGGTCGCGGTCGTCCAACGCGGCTTCGATTTCAGGCAGGCGCGCGTCGAACTGTTCGAGAGCGCGGGCGTACCCCTCCACGTCGCGGCGGTGGCCGTAGAGCATGTCGAAGTCCACGAGGTTCGAGAAGATCAGGCCGCGCGAATCCTCATTCAGCGCGCGGATGGTCTGGTCGATTGACTGTTCGTTGTTCTTCGCCGGGAGGTCAACGGTCACGCCCATCGCGTCGTAGATCGAAGCGATCTTGCCGACGCAGACGACATCGAGTCCGGCCCCGGCGAGCGTCGGCAGAAGGTTGTCGTGCGGCGGCGGCACAGCGTAGTCGTGGCGGTTGTCGGTGCGTTGGAACGCGCCCGGCTCGCCCTCGAACGGCCGCGCGATGATGCGCCCGACTTCATGTCGCCCGCGCAAGATGGCGCGCGCCTTCTCGCAGATTGCATAGAGCCGCGGCACCGGGATAACCTGTTCGTGCGCGGCGATTTGAAAGACCGAATCGGCGGAGGTGTAGACAATCGGCTGGCCTGTGCGCATGTGCTCCGCGCCGAACTCTTTGATGATTTCGGTGCCGGAGGCGGCGACGTTGCCGAGCACACCGGGCACACCCGTCTCAGCAATGAAGCGGTCGATCACTTCCGGCGGAAAGCCTTGCGGGTAGGTCGGGAAAGCTTTTTCGAGAATGATCCCGGCCAGTTCCCAGTGGCCCGTCGTCGTGTCTTTGCCGTTCGAGCGCAGCGCGCAACGGCCGTACGACGCACGCGGTTCGGCGGACGGGGGAAGGCCCGCGAGCGTGCGCGCGTTCCCTAAACCATAGCCCTGCAGGTTGGGCAAGCTCACGGCACGCGACTCAAGAATGTGTCCGAGCGTGTCGGCCCCTGTGTCGCCCCAATTGCCTGCGTCCGGCATCGCGCCGAAGCCAAGGCTGTCAAGCACAATCACCGTGACGCGATTAAAAGCACCATCGACTTGCTGAGTCATAGCTTCGTCTGACCTCTCTGACAACAGTCGGGTAATTTTCGGTGAGCGCGGATGATTCTATCACACCGAACGGGTCGAAGCAGTTCGCGTCCTTTGAGCGGTCGACGCTTCCGTTCGATGATCTGAATCAAGCAATCAAGAGGACGGAAATAATTCGGAAACGAAACTTATGCAAGGTCACAACCACCAAACATTTCGGAGTCGATGTGCAGAGTGGAAATATAAACTTCCAGAAAAAGAGATGAGCCACGAATTACACAAATTGCACGAATGAAATATCTGACCGGGAACGGATGTCACACAATCACCGCTCTTGTTGTTGCCCCGCGTGATTTACTGCCAATGCATTGATTCGTGTGATTTGTGTAATTCGTGGCTGACTGGTTTTCTTAACCTCTATAGAAACGGGCAGCCACCGAGTCGATGGCTGCCCGAGCAAATAGTCAACCACATGAGTCAACTTATTTGCACTTGGAGAAACCGCAATCACGGCAGAAGTCGCAACCCGAAGCGTGCTCAAGCTGGCCGCTGCATTCGGGACACACGCCGATCAACGAGTAGCC
>JACDEG010000644.1 GCA_013816505.1 Pyrinomonadaceae bacterium
GTTGTAGTCGGCGCCGTTTCTCTGCTGCTCCTCGGTGAAGGCGACGCCGAAGTCGTAGTTGAAGTCGCTCCCGAGCGACGAAACCCACGGGAATCGCCAGCCCATTTGCCGCTTGTAGCCCTGGATCTCCTGCAACGGGGCGATCGACGCACAAACGAGGGTAATGTCGCGGCCGTTCAAGTGGGGGATGACACCGTCGAAGTGATCGGCGATAAGGGAGCATCCGGTGCATCCTTGGCGCTCGTCAGTGAGCCGGAATCCGTAGCCGAACATGAAGTGATAGACGAGGAGTTGCGAGCGCCCTCGGAAGAGGTCCGCCAGGGAGGCGCTGCCTTCATCGGTCTCGAATCGATACTCCTTGTCGATCCGCACCCACGGCAGCGCCTGCCGTCGCCGCGCCAGCTCGTCGCTGCGGTGCATGAGTTCCTTCTCGGCCTTGAGCAGCTCGAGCCGCGCCGCGAGCCACTCTTCACGTGTTCCGGTCTTGTGCTTCGTCATCGCTCTTGTCTCCTCGTGCTGTCCGTGTCTCTCTACCGTTGGGGCAGGCTCTCACGCATCATGATACCTCTGCCGCCTAACGATGGCCTTCAGCTGCGGCGCGCGATCAGCATCCAGCCTGATTGAAAAAGATTACTTGAGAAAGATGCTATCGCGCCGTCAGCTGCAAGGCTTTGTTGGGCGGCACGACAACCACACAAGTTACGCAGGATGTTTTAACCATGCCTTCTTATACCGGCTCGCCCATTCAGCACCATACTCTTTAGCTAAGGCACGCTCCAGCGGCTCACAGCCAACATAGAAAACCACATTGCCAAGATCAACAAGCTCCGTGTCCGGGCTTACACTGGCAGCGGCTCGCTGTGCCATCTCTTCGGCAATATCCTCTCTGCCATTACAGAGCATGGCGATAGCTTTATAGCTGATGTCCTCGAATTCTTCTTTCGCCATCCAATACAAATTCCGGTCAGGATTTTGGTCAGTCGAAGTTTTGACGCTGAACTCATCAGCTTTACCGTGATCGTCACTAACGATGAAGACTGAATCACCGCACCAAGAGCCAGCCAATTCTCCGAAATCGTAGATAGGATGCCCCCAACCATCGCGAACTTGATCAATATTGCAGACGAGGAAAGCGACGGCGGTGGCGTGATAGCCATACAAGACACCGCTCGACTTTACATTTTCGTTAAAGCGGCTCGCGTCAATGAACTGCTTCTTCGCAGGATTAACGATTTTGAAATACTGTCCCATCAGATATGGCTACGTGACGCCCAACGCCCGAATTAACCAGCCGCCCGACGCGGGCGACAACCTGAGATGTACCAGCAAAGGTTGATGAAAGGCAAGCTGAGGGCGGTCGGGTTGAATGAGTTGTTAGATGCGGCGTGCCATAACATCCTTCAATGAATATTATCTTCTTCCTCAACCATGACTCCTGAATTATTAACCATAAACCATTCGTGATACACAATCGCCAAGTAGAAATCTTCGTCCGGAAATTTATCACACACAGCCACATATCCCGCATCAAGAAACTCTCTTCTCGGATTGTCAACGTAGGTTGTATCTTTCAAGAAAATTGTGAGCGCATTTCCATCAGCACTCTCAATACAGCGTATGATCGTAATGTTCGGATGATGTGAGCGGCCAACCGGCAAGAGGACGTTGAAGCCGTTGATGACCATAAACTCTGGCTCCGTAAATCTATTAGATGAGCCGTAGTCAAACGGGCCTTCATGTTTTTCAATAATGCCATCCCATTTATAAGATTTCACTTTTTCTAAAACTGTCGGTGAAAGTGATAATAACCTCATTCGAGCACCTCTTTCTGCTATGTAGAAACAAACGAGCATCTAACGCCGCGCTTCAGCCGCCCGCCGACGATAACACACAAGCAAGCCGAAGCCATTCAACGTGCATGGGAGGCACGCTGAGGCGGGTCGGCTGCAAGCGGTTGTTAGACCGCATCGGTGAGCAGTTTACCCGCTGGCTTGAGCATAATCTCTGATGGAAGTAAGCTCCACGGGGAACTTTTGAAGCGTCTCCTGCATGTCAATAATGCTTCCCCGAGAGTAGTTAAGCATCAGACCAGCGAATGACTGCTGTAAAGGATCACTTGCGCCTTCTCTCTGCTCTCTGAGTGCTTCCTCGGGCACATGCTGTATATCGAACTTCCGCCCCTTCAGCTTTTCAAAAATTTGCACCACTTCTAAAGGACTCAACGCTTCAGAGCCCCCTAACTCAATCACAGCATTACGAGCTTCGGAATTGTCTGATGAGGCTATGGCAAACTTCGCCACGTCTTTATAGGAAATCCAACTGATCTTGTTCTCTCCCGACCCGTAAATCTGCGCCTTAGCATTGGCAGCGTCAAAGCCTAAAGCTGGACTTAGCCAAACCTCCATGAAGAATGTTGGTCGCAAGATGGTGTAGGTGACCCCGCTGCTTTTCAGATGGTCTTCCACCGTGCGCTTAGCATTTTGGAGGGGGAATTCAACATCAACTTGAGGGAAAGAGATCAGCACGAAATGACTAACATTAGCTGCTTTGGCTGCATCAATCAGATTTAACTGACCCTCGAGATCAACCGTCTGAATAGAGTCTCCTTCCTGTCTAGAAAGCGTAGAAGATGCCGTCGAGATAACAACACTCACTCCCCGGCAGGAAGCGTCAAGAGAGGGACGGTGCTTTAGATCACCTCGTGCGATTTCAACATTAAGACTTTCCAGTTGTGCCACTTTACTCTGATCCGATGTCTGTCTCACAAGCGCTCTGGCAGGTTTGCCCTCGGCAGCAAGTAAGCGGCAGATTTCGCTTCCTAGTAAACCTGTTGCGCCAACAACTAAATGCATGATTACACCTCCTAAAGAAAAATCAGCATAGTCATCTGCTTCTAGGCTAAATCTGGCGGAGAGTCAATACTGAGATTTCCGGTTCAACTAGATGCTGTCTGCTGTGAAAATAACTGGGGCCGGACCTATGCTGCTACAGGTAGCTCCTCGACCGTCACCTTTAGTCCCAGCGTTTCCAGCTTCCTGATTAACCGTGTCCGTTGCTGCACCACATTCTGTCGATCAAAGTAGTCGCCGCCCAACTCCTTATAGCTGGCGCGGTTCGCCAGCACATGATAGACGATCACAAGGATGCTATGACCAACCGCCACTAAGTGAGTAGCCAAAAGTCATGACAAAAATGCTTTGAGCCAGAAGTTCTTTGACAGCACACCAGCCTTGCGCAAGGCTTCCTTATCGGTGAGATCAAGCAGCCACTCTTGAGCCGTCTCAGCAT
>JACDEG010000645.1 GCA_013816505.1 Pyrinomonadaceae bacterium
GGTCATTATCCGCGACGGTGATGAGTGGCCAGTAGCGTCCGGGTGCGAGGTGCGTCAGCGCGAAACTTCCGTCGGCGGCGACGGATGACGAAGCGTAGCGAAAGGCGTCGTCGTCGCGCTCGCGTTCGGAAGGGACGAGGTACACGCGCATTCGCGCGCCCAGCGGTCTGCCTTCGTCGGCGGGGATTGTGCCGCGCAGGGAGGCCGCTCCGTCGGCGAGGACGACATTCACTCCACTAAATTTCTGGCCGGTGGTGAGCGTCAACAATGTATCGCGCGCGGCGTTACTCGTTGTTTGGGCGGCGGGGGCGCGGCGTGTACCCGATTTCGGAGATGGTGCGGCGGCGCTTGAAAGAGTGATGGTACGGATGTACCACTCGTCGCCGGGCGGGAGTGCTTCGAGCCGGTAACGCCCGGCGTTAAGCGCCCGGATCGTAAACTCGCCCTGCGCGTCCGGCGCGGCGTCGGAGCGGGTAGGAGAGGGCGCGCGTGATTGAGTTGCGGTGTCGGCTTGCTTCTCTTCGCGGCGGGCGACGATGAGAGATTCAGGCGGAGAGACAGCATGCGGCGCGGAATCGGCGCAACTGCTCGCGGCGCGGTCGGCCTCGCGCATCGCTTCGAGCGTCACTCGTCCGCTGATTGACGCGAGGGGCGCAAGCGTCAGATTCAATCCCGTCACGTCAGCGCCGCGCACCGTCACGCGCTGCGGCGCGGAGGCCATCGTGTCGCCCTGCCGGCTCGACCGCCGCGCCCTGACTTCGTATTCGCCGTCGGCCACGCCGTCGAGCGAAAACGAACGGTCGCCCATGCGCCCCGTGAGGTAAGTGAAATTCTCTTGAATGCCGCTCGCGGCGTGCGTCAGCGAGACCGAGATGCTGTAGTTGAAATCGCTTTCGGATTCCGGGAGGCCGGAGACTTTGCCGCTGACCGCGCGCCCGTGTTCGCCGCGATGTCGAATGTCAATGCCGCTCGCCTCCTGTCCGGTTTGCACGGCGACTTCAACCGCGCCGTCGCGCGTCGCTGAAGGATGGTAGGTCGGCATCTCGCCCGCGAAAGGCGAGAACGGGCCGCCGAATTGATCGTTGCCGCCGCCGCCGACGGAGACGACGTAACTGCCCGGCTCCAAACCAAAAATGCGGTAGACGCCCCGGTCATCGCTCGCTCGCGGCGGGCCGTAAAAGAAAGAGGGCGGGTTGCGCGGCGTGCGACCGTCAGGCTGACGGACAAAGACGGCGCGGATGGGAGCGCCGACGATTGGATCGCCGTTGGCGTTTCTGACGGTGCCGGTAATGACGCCGCCCTTTGTCATCGTGATCGTGACGTTCTCGCCGGGGCGATAGTAGAGAGGCTCGCCGCGCTCAACACCCGGTTCCCTCACGCGGGTGTAGCCGGGAACGTACACCCCTGCGTTATAAACGCCGGGATAAAGATTCTCCGCGCGGAACTTACCTTCCGCGTCAGTCGCCGCGCTGACGCTGCCGGGCATGTTCAGGTTGCCGCGCTTTGAGAATGAAACGCTGATATTCGTCAGCGGGTGCCCGTCATCGGCGACGACGCGCCCGGTGATCGCGCCCGCCGCCGCGCCGCGCGTTTCCGCAGCGGCGCGTTCGGCATCATTGGCGCGAGCCTTCTGTGGTGTTCTTCTTTTCGCTGACGGTTCAGACTGTGATGGCTTAGCGATTGGCGCGGCGGAATCCTGCGCGCTCGTATTTACGCCGCTTGAAACGACGGCGAGTAACACGAGCAGCAGCGCTGTCATAAAAGAGGATGTGTTAATGACGAAAGCGAATTGACGTATAAGTGATGCGCGTTGGCGAAAATTGTGAGTAAGGTTCACGGCGCGTCCTCCCTCTTCGGCGGAGCCAGATCAACGACCATCGTGACATTCGCCTCGCCGCTGTCGCTCACCGTGACGCTTTGTCTGACTTCCGGTATTCGTAGCTCCCCTCCGGGGCCTCGCGCCCACGACCCCAGCGCAAGCTCATATTCGCCCGCCGCTAAACCTTCGATTGTGAAGCGACCGCGCACGTCAACCTCAACAGGCCGCCTGAACTGTGAGGTGTCGCTGCCCTGGCGACGGGCATGAATAATCAGTCGCACATTCTCCGGGAGCGTTCCGTTGACGACGTTGACCTGCCCGCGAAGCACCCCCGTGCCGTAAGCGACGACGAGGCGCACGCCCGACACCTGCTCGCCCGCCCCGACCTCGATGCCGTCTTTCTGCTCGACGCCGCCGCGCTCGAGGCGCGTCTGCGTCAGACCTTTCGGCGGCGGCCAACCTCCCATCGTGATGCGCGTTTTGCCGGGCTTTAAACCGGCGACGCGGAAACTGCCGTCGGCGCTGACTCGTGTCTCCGTCCAGTTCGGCGCGGAAACTTGGCCGGGCGTTTCCGTGTTCGCGTAAAGGCTGATTTGTTGCAGCAGGCGGGAGATTAAATTGAAGACTGTGCAGATAAAAGTTGCATGTAATCAACCACTTGGAATGCGCCATCGGGCGCAATCCAACTGATCTTTGATATGCGCGAGTGGTTGGCCCGCGCGATAGTCAGCGAGGAAGCACACCTGATAGAGCCAGACGCTTGCCAACACGAATGCGCCATTACGTCCGGTGCCTGTGACCGGACACTCCGTCAAGCCAGAGGCTTGCATGATGCGTTGAAAGAGCAGTTCGATGGTCTGCTTGCGATAGCCGTAGAGATCATCCTTCCACGACCGGCGTTGGGTGGGCAGTTGCTTGGGTGTCAAGACCCACCCGCCCGCTTCGGCGTAGCGGCGCGGGAAGTCACCGCCGCCAAACGTCTCGTCACCCAGCAGCACGTCAGTCACGGTGAGGCGACCACTCCTCAATGCGTCACTGGCCGTGCGCGCTTCACCTTCATTGTTCGCACGCCACGCGGCAAACAGTGGGACGGGTGCGGGGAAGACCAGCCCTTGTAAGAGGAGTCGGTAGCCCTGCACCCAGCCGCGATAACCACTCTTGCTCCACCTAGATTCAGTGTCGACATTGCGTAAGCCTGTGGGAACTAGCCCTTTTTCACGGTCTTTCTTATGCCAGCGGGGGCCGCGCGCTTTGTACATCCGTCCGTCAATGGCGCTCACCTCGGAGTGCGCGGCTGCGGGTTTGACCTCAGCCACAATCCGTTGGCCGAGCGCGGCGATTTGCTGCTCGGCTTCGGCCACCAGTCCCGTGAGCCGGCGCCCGATAGTGGTGCGATGTGGGACGCGCTCGAAACACAGCGCCCGGCGCAACCGCTCATCCTGCGTCAGCAGTTTGTGCAACTC
>JACDEG010000646.1 GCA_013816505.1 Pyrinomonadaceae bacterium
AGCCGGAGCGACCGACATGGTGACAGGTAGATCGCGAACGGGCATCCGTTATTTCCCGGAGAAGATTAACCGTCCCGACGGGGCGGCGCAGACGGGCGAGAGCAAAGATCAAAACCACATGGCCGACTTTGTTGACGCCGTGCGCACACACCGCACGCCGAACGCCCCGGTCGAGATCGGCTACCGCTCGGCAATCGCCGCGCACCTTGCCAATCTCTCGTATCTTCGTCGGCAGCGCGTCACGCTGGCCTCCGTTTTGGAGGCGGCGCGCCATTAAGTTGGCGCGACATAAAGTTTCAGACAAGCAAGTAGAGATCGGTTTAGCAGTCCTTATGACCGGCGGCTCACCACGACGCATGAGGAATGCCGAGGTGCCGAGGCGACTTGGCCCACGGATGACGAGACGCGTGCCCCGGATCGGAGAATACTGGTTTGGTCTAAACCGTGAGCCGCCGACGGTAGGTTGCCATCCGCCGACTCTGGTGCCTTGAACATCCCTGTCGGATAATGTGTAAATCGTTCCCGTAATCCTACTACGTTCGGCTGATAACCGGTCTTATGCCGAACTTAAGGCAACATCCACGGATCACTTCATAGGTCATAATCACGCTGCGCACCCACATGATCTCTTCGACATCGCGATAGCTAAGGGTGAAGCGGAAGTATGACCACACACAGTGGCTGATTTGATTTTGTCGGTACGAACAATTGAGCGAGTGACCAACTGGTGGGTTTCTTTGAAAGCGTGCGTTGGTTCTATAATTTGTTACTTTTGATTTCGCGTGCGCTGGATCAACTCATCCACTTTCTCTGCGATGATTTCCTCTATTGCAGAACTAAAAGGGCCCGGCAATCCGACCCCCGTCATACCCTCTCCACCCTCGTAGCCGCCTTCCCTTAGCACTCTGAGTGACGGGATGTAGGAGGGCAGATCATTGCAATAACCGGCGACCCAAACTCTATCCCAGCCGTACTGTCCCTTAAAGCGGAGCGAATAATCCACTACCGGTTCGCCGGCTAAGGCGATGAAAGTCAGGCTGCTGCCAAATTGCCAGACTTGTACAGGATAAGCGTAGCGGTCAGGCAGCTTACCCTCCCGATCTAGCACCGAGATCAAGTAATTAAACTGTCGCCGCCCGAAACTATCGTCCGCCTTTTCCAGCTTGGCACGTAGCTGTTCTCGAGAGGGTAATTGCTGGAAAGGTAAATCTACGTGTTGCCACGCTGTTTTGAGCGGCCCATCTAGTGGTTTCATTTCACTTTGAAGCACTAGCTCGACGGCTGTGGCTAGAATCCGCCCGTAGGTCGCGGCTAAGCTGATTGACTTTTCCGTGAGTACTCCTCTAATTCGCGGCAAAGGATTGGCATCAGCGCCACATCCCGCCACAAACATGGCGGTGGCCCCGGGGTGCGCTTTTTCAACTTCCTCCTGCGCGAATCCTGGATAGTCTCCGTTGATTTGATACCCAGATAAGCTCGTCGCGTGACACGCATACCCGAAAACTACGGCTCGCAGATTTCCTTTCCCGTTCCGCACTCTCAATACCGGCACGTCATGATCCACCGGGCCGGGCAAGTGACGATTTCCGGGCGCGGCGCGGCGACGGTTCACGGCGAATCCTGCCAAGCCTTGCTCAAAAGCTAATTCGGCCGGGGCGAGTTGCTTGATCGAGTCACCGATTACATCAACCATCTGTTCCAGTAACCTTCGAGTGTATCTTTCGGTCACCGCTCTTTGTCCGGCGTCCATGTCATAGAAAAGGTGCAGCGCCTCGCCCGCGACGGGCGAACTGTGGCTATGAGACGCATTTAGAATTAAACGATCTCTGGGAATGTTGAATCTCTCTTTAGACCGCCGCGCAATTGCTTCCGCCATAGATCGGCTGATACCGACAAGATCGCTGGTGACGAGGACCGAAATGTTACCCCTCGCGTCTTGCAATGCCAGCGCTTTCGCATAAATATCATGGAGCACACCCTCTGAAGGTCGGTCTCTGAAGGCATAACCGGCCAGCCAAATTTGCTCTCGCGGCGTGATATTTACTTCAGCGACACCGGCTCTCCATCCACCCACTCCCCTTACGCTTGTCGCGAGCAACAGACTACTCAGTATAGTTAATAGCAGGAGGAGGCTGGTTCGTTTTGAGCTACTTGGGCGCATAAACTTTCTTGGTTGAAGCATCATCCCGGTCTTGGAAGCAGCGCGCCAGCCAAACTTGCGGAGTGACGCACTTGCGAATCGCTCTCAGAGGCGCGCTAGGTCCTGCGCGTGCACCTGAATCTTCCGCACCGCCTCGGCAATTTGCTCCATATCCCGCCGCGTACCGAGAAACATCGTTTGCGTAAACCACACCGCCTCTTCACACAGTTTTTCGTTCTGTGGGCATTGGTTGCGCTCTTCCCAGCGTGTGATTCGTTCCTTGGAATAGATTGCACTGTAACCCCGCGAGTGAAGGGTGTCCTTAATAAATGGTTCTTTGTTCAGTGGCGAATATCCGCCCTGTGCAGGCACGCCCTCTGCGGCCATGGCCTTTAGAAAAGTCGCCCGCGACAGACCGGAGAAATACTCTTTCTTGAAGCGAAACATGTAGAGGTGATAAGCATTTCTCGTACAACCCTCATACATGCGCGCCGGTAAGACACCTGGTATTTCTCGTAGCATACTGGTGAGGTACTGTGCGTTCCGCTCGCGCACGCGGGATTGCTCCTCAAGACGGGTCATCTGCGCCATCAACAAAGCTGCTTGGAATTCCGTCAGCCGCAGGTTGGCACCGGGCATACTATAAGATAATCCCTGTGCGGCGCCTTTCCTCCGGCGACTGTTATTATGAAAGGTAAAACACCTTTCCACGAGTTCTTCGTTGTCAGTTAGTATCGCCCCGCCCTCGCCGGAGTTTAAATTCTTGCTGGCTTGGAAGCTGTAGCAGCCGGTCGCCCCGAAAGTTCCAACTCTGCGATTGCGCCACTCGGCCAGGTGCGACTGGCAGGCGTCTTCGACTACGGGCAGTCGATGTTTTACGGCGACGGGCAGGATAGCGTCGAGATCGGCCACCGAGCCGCCCAAATGCACGGGCATGATGGCAGCGGAACGCTCACTTATTGCTGCTTCGATCTGGCGAGCATCAATCTGAAATGTCTCAGGATCGGTGTCAACAAAGACGGGCAAGGCGTGCAGCAACAACACTACGTTGACGGTGGCGACGAACGTGTACGGCGGAAGGATCACTTCATCACCCGGGCCGATCCCCAACGCGGACAATGAGGTGAGTAG
>JACDEG010000179.1 GCA_013816505.1 Pyrinomonadaceae bacterium
GCGTTAGGCTGCACCAACCCTGGAAATATGCCATTGCCCATGCAACAGTAACCCTCCAGATGAAAGGATGTTCCTCCTTAACTTTATCGGCAAGAGCTCGCCTCCTTAGATAAATCTTATCCATACGCTCTAAATTTACCCTCGGCAGGTCCGGCACAACAATCGCCTGCATACAGTATCTACTTGCAGACCCAAAGGAGAATAGCCTTGCTGAAGAAATCGCTCATTATCACCCTTGCCTACTTACTGCTCTTGACGGCACTCGGCTTCCAGCCAACCTATGCCCAATCAACCAGAGATTCTCAGACCGCTGAAAGGATGCGAGCGGAGGTAGCGAAACTGGGCGTGAGCAAGGCTGCTCGTGTCGAAGTTAAACTTCGTGACAAGACTAAGCTTAAAGGCTATATCAGCAAGATAGCAGATGATTCTTTTACCTTGGTCGATTCCGATACCGGCGCATCACACGCGCTGAACTATGCCGATGTAGTGCAGGTGAAGAAACCAGGCAAGGGTCTTTCCGCAAAGATATGGATCATCGTCGGTGTGGCGGCAGCCGCGGCAGTGATCGTGGGCGTGACAGTGATTAAGCCGGTGCTCTGCGATGGCGGCGCTGGCTGTTAAGCAGACTTGTGGACCAATCACATAGCGAAGCCGCCTAACAACCATTAGGCCGCTGGTCGTGGGAATTAATCTCTAATCTGGATGCTCGGCGAGTCTAGTTCCTATTGTTTCGCCTGAGCACATTGCGGAAACTCTCCGGCGTTACGTAGCGCGTGTGATAGTCCTGCCAGTCCTGGGGAAAGCGTTGGTAAACCGGGTCGTCTTCGAGTCGGGTCGGTTTCCTAGTGTAGTCAGTGCCGGTGTGAGTTGGCAAAGGCAGAACGGTCTTTGAGAATGACGAATTATAGTCGCCGTCCTTGATCCAGCCGTCGCCGACCAGCACAAAGTCACGCGCCCATCCAGACGGCGGCGGCGGTGGCGCGGCGAAGCGAAACGCCATCTCGTCTCCAGCGTTAACAAGCACGATGCGGTCGTCCACCTTCGTCACCAACTCGCGGATGTCACCGTAGCGCGTGTAGTAGCCGACCAGGTCGCGCCAACGTTGCGTCGATGTCGCGAGTTTATATTCGGGTAGCTCCGGCGAAGATTCGTCGGCCTTGTTCATCACCGAGAAGCCACGGTAACGAAGTTCCGCCGACGCCGGACTGAGGCGCTCGGTTTTCATCTGCGCTTCGGGGACGCCCGCCGCCCATTCGAGCTTGTCCCAGAAGATTTCCATGTTCGTCCGCAGACGCACGCGGCGCGTCGCATTGGATCGAAAGACGCCGGCGAGATCAATCATGATCGTTTTGTTTTTGCCCGCCGGGAAACCAAGTCCCGGTTTGGCGACGACCCACTCACCGCTACTGTCCGGCACTTCAAGACTCAGCCCATGCGGCGGCGTGCGCGTCCCCTGTCCGATGGCGACGTTGATCGAACCGTCCGTCGGGTGCAGCCAGCCGTGCGCGATTAACCACAAAGGGCCATCAACAGGAGCGTCGTCGCCGAGTTCGAGTTCGACGAAGTGGTCGCGCGTCACACCCTGATGCGAGCCGCGCCCGAACGTATCGAGATAACGATGGTCGAGCGAGCGCACGATGTCACTCACGTCCTGGCCGGTGTCGTCACGAGCGCGCACGAAGGACTGCGGCGGCGCGACCGCATAGATGGTGAGCGGCGGTGGCGGCACAGCGAAGCGCTCGTCGGCGAAGATTTCAGTTCCTGCCGGATGGTCAACAACCATCAGCGAATAGTGGTCGATGTAGAACGTCTCCCACAACTCGGCGGTGATGCGCAGATCGTAAAAGCCGTCCTTCGGCTTGAGTTGGTCACCGCGAATCTTCATCCACTCTTCGGTTTGAAGAATGCCCATCGTGTGCTGTGCGTTGATGCGCAAGCCGAGCGCCGGACTCCACGGCGCACAGTCTTTAACGAACTTGATGCCGGTGCCGTCGTCAGCGAACAAATGCGGACAAGACCCCTTCAGACGCTGCTCGGCGAGCACGGTTTGATCCGCCTTCAAATCGAACTCGGCGCGCACCGAGCCGTTCGGCCAGACAATCCGCACCACGTCGGCAGTCGTCTGCTCACCCAAACCGAAATGAACGAACGGCCCGGCGATGATCTGCTTTTGCGCGAGCAGGCCGGAGCGAATCTCCATCTCACCGCCGACGCCGAACGAGTTGATGCGCTGATCGCCGACGGCGTTCGCGGCGCGCGTGCGAATGATTTGCCAGTGGTAATCCTTCGTGCCGCGATTGACGAAGCGCGCGGGCTGCCCACCCTCCGCGAGTGCGGCGAAGTCGAGCCGCCCGTCGCCGGTCACTTCCGCGACATCGAGCATCCGACCAGCGATTGACGCACCGAGTGGCTTGAACGTCCCGTCCACACCCCTCAGCCACACGCGCGATGCATTCGCGCTCGACGCCGCGAGATCAATGCCGCCGTTGTTGTCGAAGTCGGCGGCCCACAGTCGCGCCGTGCCAACGTTGAAATTACCCGCATCGGACCAGCGTCCGACTTCACCGATTTCCCAATCAGCGCCGTCGGCTTTGTCCGAGAGGCGTCGAATCACTCCATCGACTTGCAGCACAAGTACATCCAGGCGTCCGTCACTGTTGGCGTCGGCGATAGTGACCGCGACGACCTGGCCGAGCGTCTGCGGCACGGCGCGCGCGCGGAACTGTCCGGTTCGCTCGTTGGCGAAGACTTGCAGACGCCCCTCGGCGTCAACCAGCACCGCGTCCGGGTCGCCGTCCTCGTCAACATCGGCCCATGCGAAGGCGCGCAGGTTGTTCGCGCCATCAAAGGGACGCACTGCTTTGAACGACTCGTCGCCGTTATTTCTCAAAACCACCGGCGTGCCCTCTTCCGCGCCGAGCACGATGTCCAGGTCGCCGTCGAGTTCCACGTCCGCGGGCCACGCGCCAGTGTAACGCCCGTTCGCTACTTCGGCAGGCAGTGCCGCGAGTGCCGTCGCGTCGGTGAATGCGCTCGGACTCTCTTGTTGATAAATCCGCACGCCGCCCGCGCCGGCCATCACGAGGTCGGTCTTAAAGTCGTAGTTGTAATCCATCGCCGCGATGCTGTCCGGCGCGGGCGGTGTCGAGGCCGCGCCACCGGGAAAGGTCAATGTGGCGCGCTCGCCGACGCGCACCTCGCCGTTGTTCGCGAGCACTACGGACGGACTCTCTTCCCCGTTCAGCGACACATAACCGACCCACGTCCACTTGTTCGCCTCCGCGTCGGGCAGCGGCTCGGCGGCGAACGTGACGGCTTCGTCGGGCGGCGCGGGCGTGAAGTCCGGCGACGGTAGCAGTACGAAGCGCGTCAACGGTTCACCGAGAATGTCGGCGGGGAGTTTTACGGCAAGAAGGCTCTGACGGTATTCGGCGACGCGCAACAGCACGTTACGCAGGAACGCGACGCGACTCGCTGCCTGCCTCGGGTTCGGCCCCCCCGCCGCCGTTTGCAGGGCGGCAAGTTGTTCGCGCACTTCCGGCGGCCACGTTGATGATTGCTCCGCGATGCGCGCGACCGTCTGACGGAATCGTTCAGCGTCGCCGCGCTTCGCCGCGAGCCGCGCTACTTCGAGCAGCACCGTGAGGTTACTCGGCTCCGCTGCGAGAATCTTTTCGTAGAGGCGCAGCACCTCTGCCTCGCTATTCTCGCCGCCCTCGCGCTCGATCTCCTGCGCGAGTGAGTATGTCGCACGCAAATCTTTCGGGTCCAGTTCAGTGGCGCGCCGCAGATTCCTGATCGCCTCCGCCGACTGTCCACGGCTGCTCTCCAACAGTCCGCGCAGCGAATAGATGGCCGCGTTGTCGGGCGCGAGGGTGCGCGCTTTTTCCAGCCTCTCCGCCGCCGCGTCGAACTCTCGCTGCCGCAACGCGAGCAGGCCGAGGTTACCCCACGCCGCCGGTTCGCCCGGCACAATCTCGGTCGCCCGCTTCAACCTCTCTTCGGCGCGCACGTCGTCGCCGACATCAAGCGCAGCCAAGCCGACGTAAAATGTCGAGACGTATTCGCGGTACTCCTTCGAAGATTTGTCCGGAAGGTTCGAACCACCCTGACACGCGGGCGTGATGACGGCAAGAAGCGTCAGACCTATCACAACGGTGAGATTAAGGTGGCGTCTAAAAAACGAAAAAGCTTGCATGTGTTCGGATCATTTTCTAATGTCACTTGTCACAGCAGTTCGCGGCCTTCGGCGGCACGGCGATGCCACGGCCCTGACGCTGATTCTATGAGCCGGAACGAAAGCGGATTTTTATGAACCGGCGTGCTGTTATGGACGAGACATTTTTTATACCACAACTGCGCGAACCTTATCATGCTGACAATCGACACGGAGTGTCAAAGCGGTTTTCTTCATCAATGAATTTCGCCGCCGCAAGCTGCGGTGTATCAGAAGTGATGGAGTTGGTCTTCGTAGAGTTGCTCGTATTGTCACTCTGCTCCTTGATTCTCGCTGTACTTCTTGATGACATCTTCGTTGCCATGCTTGCCGACCGCGCTGATCAATGACCCGTCCGTCCACCACTCGCCGCCCCAGTGCTGCTGCTTGACCTCTGGTCAGGCACCAAAGATTTCTCTCGCCGTGATACGCTTGAGCCAGCGTGTGGCTGTACCAAGTCATCTTCTTGAGCAACTATCGGCACGGCAGAGCGGTGTCAAAGATCAAGGAAACTATTGAGCCAGCGCGGTGGCGCATCGCTGCACCCGCCTCTCAACGAGATTGGAAAGCGAGAAAAAGAGATTATGACGTGGATTAAAACCGTTCCTTTATCGGAAGCCGATGAGAAATTACGTCGCGCTCTGGAAGCGCAGCGCGAGTTGTATCCGGCGGAGTACGCCGCACCGGTTCACCCGACGGCGGACGGCGGTTCATCCGGGATCGTCGCGTCGCACAGTCTGATTCCCGACGCGCTGTTCCATGCGTTCGCGACGTTCGGCGTATTGATGTCGCCGGACTTGCCGCTGACCCGGCGGCAGCACGAGATGATTACGACGGTCGTCTCGGTGACGAACCGGTGTCAATATTGAATCGAGTCGCACGCAGAGTTTCTGCGTCGGGTCACGCTGGATGAAGAATTGGTAAGGTCGCTACAGGATGACTATACTTCCGCCCCGATTTCGGAACAGGATCGCGTCATGCTCGACTATGTTGCGCAGTTGACGAAGGACGCGACGCGCATCGGTAGAGAGCATCACGAAGGCTTGCGCGTCGTCGGCTTCGACGACCAAGGCATTTTACAAATTACGCTCATCGCCTCATGGTTCAACTACATCAACCGTGTCGCCGACTCGCTCGGCGTCGGACGCGAAGGAAGTTGAGTGAATCAGGAAATAATGAGGAAGTCAGATGTAACACGGAGAGCACAGAGATGAAGACACAGAGGACACAGAGAAAACCTCTCAACCCTCTGTGTCCTCTGTGAATCCTCTGTGTCTCTGTGTTAAAGATGGCTTTATAAATACTCTACCTCCACAATCCACCGATACTTTGATGTCCATGAACGTCGCCACAAGTAACGATCAAGCGCGTCTGCTTCCGCTCGTCGTGGTGCTGATCGCGCTCGCCCTGTGGTGGACGCTGTCGGCGCTGCATGTTTTTCCGGAGTCTCTTTTTCCATCGCCGGTGTCGGTCGCCAAAGGTTTCGTCGAAGAGTTTCAGACCGGTCGCCTGCTCAACGATTTGATCGCGTCGCTGTTTCGCGTCATCACCGGATTTACTCTGGCCGTCGCGCTCGGCATTCCGCTGGGGCTATGGCTCGGCCATCGCACCAGTGCGCGGACGGCGCTGCTGCCTGCCATAAATTTCTTTCGCAATCTGTCGCCGCTCGCGTGGATTCCGTTTGCGATTCTGTGGTTCGGGATCGGCGACGTGCCGGCAATCTTTTTGATCTTCATGGCGTCGTTCTTTCCGGTCGTGCTGGCGACCATCGCTGCCGTCGCCAGCATCCCGTCAGTCTACTTCCGCGTCGCGCAGAATTACGGCTATCGCAGCACGGAACTTCTGACGCAGGTCACGCTGCCCGCGATTGCGCCGCAGGTCATCACCGCTCTGCGCGTCACGGCGGGGCTGGCCTGGGTCGTCGTCGTCGCGGCGGAGATGATCGCGGGGCGCGACGGTTTAGGGTTTGCGGTATGGGACGCGCGCAATGGTTTGCGGATGGATTTGCTGGCTGTCGGGATGATCGTGATCGGCATCATCGGTGTCGTGATTGACCGGCTGCTGGTGCAGTTGATGAAGATTCAGAGCGTCCGCTGGGGTTATGAACAGTAAACCTTTAATTCTTGAATCGGTCGCGCGCTCGTTCGGCGCGGTCGAGGTTTTTCGCGATTTGTCGCTCGAAGTCGCGCGCGGCGAGTTCGTCGCCGTCGTCGGCCCTTCCGGGTGCGGCAAGACGACACTGCTCAATCTGCTGTCGGATTTCGACACACCGACCTCCGGTCAAGTGATCTGTCACGGCTCGGTGCGAATGGTTTATCAACACGGCGGGCTGTTCCCGTGGCTCACAGTTTCCGAGAACATCACGATGGGCTTGCGCCATCTGACGGATGAAGCGGAGCGCGCGCGGCAGTTGCGAGAAATGCTGCGCCTCATCCGGCTCGAAGGTTTCGCCGGACATTACCCGCGTCAACTGTCCGGCGGGATGCGCCAGCGAGTTGAGTTGGCACGCGCCCTCGCCGGCGAGACAGATATTCTGCTGCTCGACGAACCGTTCTCCGCACTCGACTATCTGACGCGACTGCGGATGCGGCGCGACTTGGCGCATCTGCTGCACGAGCGGCCATGCACCGTCGTGCTCGTCACGCACGACATCGAGGAGGCCGCGCAGCTCGCCGACCGCGTCATCGTCTTCTCGGAGCGGCCCGCGCAAATCAGATGCGAACTGCACCTGCGAGCGCCGCGCCCGCGCGACCTGACGCATCCGGAGGTGGTCGAAGCGACGCACCGCATCCTGAGCGAACTTGGGTTGGAGCATGATTCGGAGAGCGCGTTTGCTGTAATCTAGTGCGGCTAAACCCTCCCTCCGTGAACCCGCCGCACGAGTGTTGATTAGCGTTTCGCGGCAAAGGAAGTCTCGACTTTGAGTTCACCACGAGGCTCAATAATTATGCCAGCTAAAGAGCGTTACGTAGTGGACGAAAACGGAAGCCGCACCGCCGTGCTGCCCGATTTAGATTACTACGAGAAGTTGATCGAGGCTCTCGAAGAACTTGAATCAATTCGTATCTATGATGAAGCGAAGGCAACTGATGTCGAGGCTGTCTCATTCATGGAGGCCGTCAAAGAGATTGAAAGTAATCGTTAATGAAGTATGAAGTGTTACCCAGTAGTTGTTCGATTGTGAGTTCGCGCAGGTTCAAGAAGATTTCATATCCGACAGAGGAGCCATTATGCTTCGTTCGACAATCACTCGCGTGGCGCTCGGCGTCATCATCTTAATCGCGGTGCTCGGCCTGCTCCGGTTCAAGCCGTGGCAGCGCGGGGGCGGAAGCGTTGAGCAGGCGGCCAACATCGCGAACGGGCCGCGGCAGCAATTGAACGTCGGCTTCCTGCCGGTCACGTGTCACCTGACGTGCCCGGTCACGGACTACGCATCGAAGACCAGCACCGCGACTCGGTTCGAGTCGCAACGTTTTACGGATTTCCCGACGGTGGTTGAAACGGTGAAGGGCGGGCGCCTTGAAGCGACGTTTATGATCGCACCGCTCGCGATGAAAATGCGCGAGCAGGGCGTCCCGGTCAAGATCGTCTACCTCGGCCACCGCGACGGTTCGACCGTGATGGTGCAGAAGGATTCGCCGGCGAAAGACCTGCGCGATTTGCGCGGCAAGACGTTCGCGATTCCGAGCAAGTTCAGCAACCAGTATCTCGTCATCCGAAAGTTGATGGACGATCAGGGAGTCAAGCCCGAAGAGATCAACTTCGTCGAGATGCCGCCGCCCGACATGCCCGGCGCGCTCGCGGTGAAGGCGATTGACGCCTATTTCGTCGGCGAGCCACACGCCGCGAAGGCCGAGTTGGACGGATCAGGGCGTGTGCTCTATCACGCGAAAGACATCTGGCCGCGCTTCATCTCGTGCGTGCTCGTCGTCCACGAAAAACTGATTCGCGAGCGGCCCGAAGTGGTGCGCGACCTGGTGCGCGGTATCGCGGAGAGCGGCGAGTGGGCCGAGCAGCACCGGCTTGAAGCGGCGAAATTAGTCTCGCCCTATTTCCGGCAGGACGAAAAGGTCGTGCGCTATGTGCTGACGCAGCCGCCGGATCGCGTCAGTTACCGGATGCTGACGCCAACCGACGAAGACCTTCAGCAGATTCACGACATGGGAATGAAGGCTGGTATCCTTGAGAAGCCGGTTGACATGGAAGACCTGATTGATCGGCAATTCATCCCGGCGGACATCAAGCCGGCGAATATCACTGTGCAGGCGTCGAACGGCGCACAGTAAAAATCAACGGGCACAAGTATCAGAGGGAATGCACAAGTTATTGATAACTCACGGGCGGCGTGTTTGTCTGATAGTCATGATGACCGCCGCTTCGTCCGCGTGGTTCAGCCTTCCGCACATCCGCGCCCAACAAACTACGCCCTCAACGTCGACGCCGTCCGGGCAGACACCTTCCGCATCTGCACCGGCTCTGACACCGACGCGCACCGGACGCTCTTACAGCGGGGCCGATCCGATCAAACGCCCGCCGCCCGCCGCGCCGCAAAGCCAGTCGCCGGTCACGTTCGCCGACATCACCGCCGCGAGCGGCATATCATTCAAGCACGCCGCGTCGCCGACTTCGCAAAAATATCTGCTCGAATCAATGGGCGGAGGCTGTGCGCTATTCGACTACGACAACGACGGGCGGCTTGATCTCTACCTGACGAACGGCGCGCAACTGCTTGACCCGATGCCGAAGAACGCGTCGCCCGACAAGCGCGACGCGCGATACTGGAATCGTCTGTACCGGCAAAAGCCCGACGGCACTTTTGAAGACACAACCGAACGCGCCGGCGTGCGTGGCGAAGGATACGCGATGGGCGTCGCCGCCGCCGATTATGACAACGATGGATTTGTTGATCTGTACGTCACGAGCTACGGCGCAAACATCCTTTACCGCAACAAAGGTGATGGCACGTTCGAAGACGTGACGCGGCGGACGGGGACGGGAGCGTCAGGTTGGTCAACGAGTGCGGGCTGGTCCGACTACGACCGTGACGGGCGGCTCGACCTGTTCGTTATGCGCTACATGGAGTGGGATTTTCAGAGCGGCTCGATCTACTGCGGCGAACAGCGCGCCGGTTATCGTGCTTACTGCCACCCCGATAATTTCAAAGGCACAACCAACATTCTCTACCACCAACGACCGGACGGAACTTTTGAAGACGTGAGCACTGCGGCGCGCATCGCCGATCCTTCGGGGAAAGGCTTGGGCGTCGCGTTCGCCGACTTTGACGGCGACGGATGGATGGACGTGTTCGTCGCTAACGACAGCGTGCGGCAGTTTCTCTATCGCAACAACGGCGACGGAACTTTTGAAGATGTCGGCTTGCTGTCCGGCGTCGGCTATGACGAGAACGGCAAGACATTCGCCGGGATGGGCGTCGACGCCGCTGACTATGACAACGACGGCCAACCGGATGTCTTCGTCACCGCACTGTCGAACGAGACTTACCCGTTGTTCCGCAACGGCGGCGACATGACGTTCGACTACACGACCAACACCACCGGCGTCGGGCAGATCACGCTGCTCTATTCCGGCTGGGGCACGCGCTTCGTGGACTTCGACAACGACGGGCGCCGCGACATCTTCGTCGCGCAGGGCCATGTCCTCGACACCGTCGAAAAAACTTCCAGCTACCTAACGTATAAACAGACTTTGCTGCTGATGCGAAACACCGGCAAAGGTTTCGTCAACGTCTCGGCGTCGGCGGGTCAACCTTACAGCGTCCCGCTGGCGGCGCGCGGCGCGGCCTTCGGTGATATCGACAACGACGGCGACACGGACATCGTGATCTCTACGACCGACGGCGCGCCCGTCATCCTACGCAACAATGGAACAAAGCATCATTGGCTCGGCCTTGTGCTCGTCGGAACGAAAGCAAACCGAAACGGCATCGGCGCGCGCGTCATCGTCACCAACGCGGCGGGCATCAAACAAACGTTCGACGTGACGAGCGCGGGCAGCTATCTTTCATCACACGACCCGCGCGTGATCGTCGGTTTGGGTGCGGCGACGGGCGTCAGTTCGATTGAAGTTCGATGGCCGGGCGGCAAGACGCAGATGTTTGATAAACCCGACGTTGATCGTTATCACATCATCAGAGAAGAACAGTCCGGCACAAAATAGAGTGATTCGAAAATGGTGCTCTGCTCTGATTTATTCTTTGAGTTAGATTATTAGACATGACTTTACGTCAAGGTATCCATCGCCGGGAACTTCGCCGTGCGTCGGCCTTTCTCGCCATGCTGCTATTCACGCTCGCGTCTTCATTTTCGATCCGCGCGCAGAAAACGGGAAACGAGAATTCGTCACCGGGGATGAGCAGTGTCTCGACCGGCGCAGCACGCACCTACTCCGCAC
>JACDEG010000647.1 GCA_013816505.1 Pyrinomonadaceae bacterium
TGCTTCGATTCGTCCATCACCAGACGCGCCAGGACAATCGGGTTCTTGATGTGCTTCAGCGTCGAGACCGCACCGGCCTTCAGGTTGCTGCCGTCCATGATCGACGCATCGAGTTCATTCGTGCCCGCGCTGGTGAAGACGGCCCCCTTCCCGGCATTGAAGAGCGGCGCGTCCTCCATGACTTTGATCGCTGCGACGACCGCATCAAGTCCGCTTCCGCCGCCGCGCAGGATCGTGTATCCGGCAGTCAACGCGGCGTCGAGCGCGGCGCGGTACTCGCGCTCAAGGGGCGGTGTCATTTCGCTTTTGGTGAGCGTCCCGACGCCGCCGTGAATCGCAAACGCGAACGGCGGCGGGGCGATTTCCGGCGGCACCACGCGCCGCTCAGTGGTGCGACCACGCGGCGGTTGCTGATCGGCGACCGGCGGCGCATCAGCGGCAACTTCAGAACACGGGCCGAGCGCAGCGGCGGCGCTCAACCCTGCGGCGGCGTGGACCAGAAACTTCCGGCGGCTCTCATGACGCTCTTCCGACTGGGTGCGATGTTCCCTCATTATCTTTCAGCGCTCCGTGATGCGAGTGTCAAGTGTAATGAATGTTAACGCGGTGCGACGCGAAACGGCATCAGTCCTTCACTGTGCTAATGCGTCAGACCTCGTGCGCGGTTGATGGCAGCTTAAACCACACGGCGGATGAAAAGCCACGGCGACGGTGAATGAATGCCGGAGCGAATTATCGATGTCCCTGCTAACCGACCCTGTCTAAGGCATCGTGCGTTTGACGGCTCTCGCCCGACAATGTGCTTAATTTCCCCGGTGACTTAACAACGGAATGAACGCATAATGACCGTGCACTTCCAGCCGAGATACGACCGACGAATGAAACCATTATGAGTTTACCGATTGACGCCACGCCCGCGCACACCGCGACCGACACGGGGGGCATCGCGGGGCACCCGCGCGGACTGTCCACGCTCTTTCTCACCGAGATGTGGGAGCGTTTCAGTTACTACGGGATGCGGGCGATTCTGTTCCTGTACATGACCAAGTCGCTGGCCGAGGGCGGTCTCGCCTTCGACGAAAAATACGCGGGGCTGGTCTTCGGCACATACACGTCGTCCGTCTATTGGACGCCGCTGATCGGCGGCTGGCTGGCGGACAAGATTTTCGGCGCGCGCCGGGCCGTGCTGATCGGCGGCATCATCATCGCATGCGGTCACTTCTCGATGGCCTTCAATAACATGATCAGCTTCTACGGTGGCCTCGCGCTGATTGCCCTCGGCACGGGCCTGTTGAAGCCAAACATCAGCACGATGGTCGGCGACCTCTACGCGGAGCACGACGCGCGACGCGACGCGGGCTTCTCCATCTTCTACATGGGCATCAACCTCGGCGCGCTGATCGCACCGCTGGTGTGCGGCTACCTCGGGCAGAAGGTGGATTGGCATTACGGCTTCGCGGCGGCGGGTTTCGGAATGGTGCTGGGACTACTGCAATACGTCTTTAGCGGCGACCGGCTACGCGACATCGGCGACAAGCCAGTACACACACACACGCGCGACAACGCCGACATCACCGCTGCTGCTATGCAAACGACGGGAGCGGATTACCTGACCGTCGTCCTCGCCGTCGTCGGGGCGTTGTTCGGCTTTTTCGTCGGAATGCAATGGGGCAGTGAAGGATTGCTGTCCGCACTGTTTCCGAGCGTCGTCGGCTTCTTCACCGGTTACATCGCAGGCGTGGTCAGACATCTGAACAGGGACGAAGCGAAGCGCGTCGGCGTCATCTTCATCTTGTTCGTTTTCTCGATTCTGTTCTGGATGTCGTTCGAGCAAGCGGCAACGAGCCTGACGCTTTTCGCCGACCGCCTGACGCGCACGAGCATCTTCGGATGGGAGTTCCCTTCGAGCTGGTTCCAGTCAGTGCAGCCGACATTCGTCATCCTGTTCGCCCCCATCATCGCGGGGATTTGGCTGAAACTGGGGAGAAGCCAGCCGTCGAGTCCCGCTAAGTTCACTTACGGGTTGATCTTTGCCGCGGCTGCATTCGCGGTCGTGACCTTCGCTTCGACCCTGGCCGGCGCTGGCAAAGTCAGCCCGCTGTGGCTCGTCTCGGTCTACCTACTTCAGGCACTCGGCGAGTTGTGCCTCAGCCCGGTCGGGTTGAGCACCGTCACCAAGCTGTCGCCGGCGCGGATGGTTGGGCTGATGATGGGCGTGTGGTTTCTTTCTATATCAATAGGGAATTTCATCGCGGGTCAACTCGGCGGCCGCTTCGACGAACAGGCTGAGGGCGCGCTGTTGCGTTTGTTCGGCAGCGTCGCTTTCGTGACGATGGTCGGTGCAGTCATCCTGGCCCTGCTGACGCCTTACATTAAGAAGCTGTCGCCGCGCGCTTCGGAGTAGAGCGGAGGACAGCAAGGTTCATTTGATGTTGATTGTAAAAAGTTTAGCGACGGACTGAACAGTCCGTCGCTAAACTTTTTTTACACCTGCTGATTCGCTTTGTATCAAGATTGCGCGAATAAAGATGGTGGATCATCCTCGATAGGTGGCCCATCGCTCTCCTCACACGCGCCTTGCGGTCAAGTTGTAAGAGTCATGCAAAAAATCTGAAGCCCGGCTGTGCTCTCCCCTTCACAACCGGGCTTCATCTTCGGACGCTCGCTTAAGCTGTCATTCAAGCATCCGAATCTCGAAAGACTAAACCTTTAATGGGCCTTAATAACGGCGGCCCTTATTGCGAATTTTGTAGGTATACACTCCAGCGCCTGCGCCGCCGGTGATAGCGCCGATGGCGGCGCCCTTCTTCCCACCAATCAGTCCACCGATGATCGCGCCGCCGACTGCCCCGCCCGCGGTCGTGATCTTGTCACGATGCTTATCCCAGACTGAGCGGTCACGATACTGTCCGTCGTCGTACCGACGCTGTTGCGCTGCCGAACTGGACGACCGCCGTCTGTAACCAGTCTGTGCCTCAGCCGGAATCGCCGCGACCGCGAAGACCACCAAACACATTATCGTCACTAAAAGTTTTTTCATTTCTATATCCCCCGCTGGCAGGTATTGGCAACAGGCGTGCCACTAACTGCGATCACGCATGGCAAGGTACGACCACCCCGGTTTACTGAAGTTTTCAGCAGTAAGGGGGCGTTCAGCACGATGGCCGGATACACACGGCTCTTCCATGACGTGCTTATTTGGTAGGTGTGTTTCGCTTTTGGGGTAGTGACCGACAACTCTCTCTGCGCGGCAGCGATTCATCA
>JACDEG010000180.1 GCA_013816505.1 Pyrinomonadaceae bacterium
GTTAAATCTTTAGGCCGAGAATCTTTTGCTTAGGTACTGAGGATTCGAGATGCAGGAGTCTTTATTTTCCGATCCACCGCCCGCCGCGCCCGACGAAACGCTTGATGACATCAACGCGGAGATGGTGCGTCGGGCGATGAGTCTGCCGCAGTTTAAGGAGCGCGTCTTTATTTTCAGCGAAGGGCAGACGGGCGCACGGGTCGCGGTGGTCGGCGAATCTCCGGGCGCGCCTGACATCGACAGCGGACGGCCGTTCATGGGACCGGCGGGGCAGATGCTCGAACGCATCCTTGCCGCCATCGGACTCCAACGCCAAGCGTGCTACCTGACCAACGTCGTCAAGATGATTTCGAGCGGCGACGAGATCACGCCCGACGTGCTTTCATTCTTCACACCATACCTACACCGCGAGATGGCGGTCGTGAGGCCGCGCGTCATCATCTCTTTCGGCAACACGCCGACCCGCGCGCTGCTCGGCACGAAGCGGCCCATCTCGCAAATGCGCGGCGCGTTCCAGGATTACCGCGGGATGAAGCTGATGCCGACGTTCAACCCGGCCTATCTCTTACGCGACCCGTCGAAGAAGCGCGAGGTGTGGGAGGACATGAAGCAGGTGCGCGCTTATCTGACCGACGCCGTGCCCTGAGGATTTAGGACGCTCACGCACGACTCTCAAGCATTTACCCGCTCTCTCCGCCGGCCATCCCACGTCTCTTCAAACAGCTATGTCGCCATCGTCACGTTGCCGTGTGAGGCTTCGACTTTGCTCGACCAGGTACTGAGGTTGCCGCCGCCGGGGAAACCGGTCACGGTCGGGCCTTCGAACTTAAACGTATTCCCGCCGCCGCCGAGTTGGTCGAAGATGCCGGCGGTCACCGGCACTCCCCACACGTTCGCCAGTTTCTGCACCAGCGACGCCCCCTTCGGCCCCCCGCCGACGCTGCATCCCAACAATTGCACGCACCCGAAGGCGATGAAGAGTCGGCTGATGCGTTGCAGTGAACCCTGCACCTGGTTGAAGTTGCCGTCAGAGACGGACGCCAGGTGGGGCGCCCCGTTGAGGTCTCCGCCGGTCAAATTCTGCTGCCCGCGATTGCCGTGCCCGTGGAACCGGAGCAGAGCTATCGACTCGGGGCCGCGCGCCCGGCCCGCGATCTGGTTCATCACAAAGTCGACGCCGCCGGACATTCCAAAAACCACAATCGGATCACCGCCCGCGGCGACAATATCGGCGGCCTCCAGAGCGACCAGCGAAGGGTCCGTCCCGTCCACGACATCAATCGTCAGGAGGTTGCTGACGCTCATCGCCTGAGTCCAGGTGAAGCGCCCGACAATCCCGTCCGGGTCGAGGCCGTGTTGGTTTTGAAAGCCGACTGCCGCCCCCTTGGTTTTCGACCCGAATTGGCCGTCCGATTTGATCTGGGCGTGCGGCCTGTGCCGGCGCAGTAGAATCTGTAGGGTGGTGACGACGGGAGCGACGCTGCCTTGTGATAAACGAATCATAATTTTTCCTTTATTGAGTGGAAGAACTGTTGCACGTGGTAATGGATGAGGCTGTTTCGGTCGGTCGAGGGTACGATTGATTTAGCGTTGGCCCCGTTTTGTTGCCGCTTGTGGCGATGAAATCAAGTGCGCTTTGCAAAGAGCACGCCGATGACGTGATTGAAATCTCGTTTTGCTAAATCAGAGCACATGACGTTGAGACACCGGACTTAACACAGAGCAAAACAGTTACGGTATGGCTGTATTCTGTATGGTAGGGTCTATTCATTCTCGGTAAGCGGGACACGTTCCTCCAGTAGAATGAGGTTGCCAAACCAATACTTCTACGGAGGAACGTATGAACACGCGAAACGTGCCGTCCCTCAGAGATGCTTTAGCAGAAGTTCCGGACTTTCGCCAAGCCCAAGGACGCCGCTATGAACTCTTACCTGTGTTGCTCTTGTGTTGCGTCGCCGTCATGTGCGGCGCACGTTCGCAAAGCGCGATTGCCGACTGGGGAGCTAACTACGGCGCGAAATGGCTCGCCCGACTGGGCATCCGCCGTCGGCGCGCACCGTCGCAACCCACCCTGCACCGCTTGTTCAAAGGTCTCGACTGTGCGGCACTGGAGCGCGCCGTGAGCGGATGGGCGGAAGCGGTCTTGGCTGCTGAGTCGGGAGTCTCCTGCTTGGAGGGTTTAGCGATAGACGGCAAAACCTTGCGCGGCAGTGCCGGGCAAGGTGCTGCACAGAGCCACTTGATTAGCGCATTGTCGCATCGCTTAGGTCTCGTCATGGCACAACTGGCAGTCACCGATAAGAGTCATGAACTCGGACACTTGGAACCGCTCTTGACCGCGCTGATCCTTGATGGACGGGTCGTCACCTGTGATGCCTTGCATACGCACGCGGATGTGGCGCAGATGATTGTTGAGGGCGGCGGCGATTACTTGCTGCCGGTGAAAGATAATCAACCGACTTTGCGCTCCGACATCGCATTGGTCTTTGCACACGCCACGACGTTGGCAGACACGATCACCAGCGCGCAGAGCGTGGACGCGCATGGCGACCGCATCGAGACGCGAAGGCTTCGCGCTTCGACCGCACTTGTCGGTTACACGGACTTTCCCGCGCACCAAACTTGTTCTGGAGTTGCGGCGCACGATTACGAACAAACGCACTGGAAAGACGCGCGCCGAACTCGTCTATGGCATCACCTCACTACATCAAGAGCGGGCTTCGGCTGCCGAGTTGTTGAAGTTGTGGCGAGAACATTGGCATATCGAGAACAAACTGCACTATGTGCGCGATGTCACCTTTGATGAAGATCGTTCGCAAGTCCGCACCAAGCGCATCCCGCAAGTGATGGCGACGCTGAGAAACATTGCGATCTCCGTGCTGCGTGTCAGCGGAGCAGACAACATCGCTGCCGCGTGTCGCCGCTACGCCGCGCAACCGGCTTTAGCTTTAGCGGCGGTCGGTATCTCTCGTCGAGAATGAATAGACCCTATCTGTATGGCTGGCCCTCTGTGTGACCTCTGTGTCTCTGTGTTAAAATTTCGGTCTTTTCCACGCCACGTGTCCTTCATCTTGAAAGATTTGATTTAGAGAGCCAAGCTTTCAACTCAGCATCATCCGGGTGTTGAGGTGATGAGAGACAGCACTTCCCTGTCTTCGTCCCACCGCTGCAAATATCATCAGCCAATCGACCCTGTAATTGTGCATCACGTTTCAACTGTTGAGACTGCATGCTCGGCCTCTCCGAAGCATCAATTGAATCTTCAATCACCGCGACCGAATGAACTTTTTCCATATATTCGGAAGCAGTTCTTCCTGAAAAAGTCGGCGGTTGACAATTACCATCCGGGCGATTACTTTTCCCGGCGAGACGCTAAATCGAGATATGGGAGAGTGAGATAAGCGGTGATCATGTGGCGCGACGGTCATCTTTAACACAGAGACACAGAGGTCACACGGAGGGCACAGAGAAACGCGCTAAGACTTGTCATCTGGTCTGTGTGACCTCTGCACCGCTGTGTCAAGACCGACAATACACTTAAAAGGAAAACTTGCATGAGTATCATCAAGGTCAACCGTCACATCCTTTCGTTCTTATCCCTGCTGTTGATTCTTCAGGGCCTACCGGTCATGGCGCAGACGACATCGCCCGCCAACCAAGCGTCGGCGCAAGGGAGCGCGTCCGCCATCCCGAAAGTCGCGTTCGAGAAATACAAGCTACCGAATGGTCTGAATGTCATCATGCACGTCGACCGCAAGCTGCCGGTCGTGCATGTCAACCAGTGGTTTCATGTCGGCTCGAAGAACGAGCGCGTCGGGCGCACCGGCTTCGCGCACCTCTTCGAGCACATGATGTTTCAAGGCTCGAAGAACGCCACCGGCGAATATTTTTCTTACGTCGAGAAGGCGGGCGCAAACCTCTTCACCGGTGGCGTCAACGGCACGACGAACAACGACCGCACCAACTATTTCGCGACCGTCCCGTCGGCCAACCTCGAATATATTCTGTGGCTGGAATCCGACCGCCTCGCCACACTCGCCGATGCGATCACGAAAGAGAAACTCGACAACCAGCGCGACGTGGTGAAGAACGAGCGACGGCAAGGATTGGAGAACACACCCTACGGTCGCTGGTTCAAGCTGGTGACGGAGAATTTGCATCCGGCCAAACATCCATACTCGTGGGACGTGATCGGCGTTCACGAAGATTTGACGGCGGCTTCGCTCGACGATGTGCAAGAGTTTTTCAAAACCTACTACTCGCCGAACAACCTGTCGCTCGTCATCGCCGGCGATTTCGATTCGGCGGAAGCGAAGCGCCTGGTCGAAAAGTATTTTGGCGGCATCCCCGCCGGCCCGGCGCTCGACCGCCCGGCGCGATGGATTCCGACGCTCGACCGGGAGAGGGTGGTCGAGGCTTTTGACCGCGTGCCGCAGGAGCGGACTTTCATCGCGTGGCCGACGCCGCAGTTGTTCGGCGACGGCGACGCTGAACTCGATCTCGCGTCGAAAATTCTCACCGACGGCTTGAACTCGCGTTTGAAGAAGACACTCGTCTACGACAAGCAACTCTGCACGGACGTTAGCTCATTTCAGTACTCGCTCGAAATCTCCGGCATGTTCATCGTCGACGCGACGGCACGCCCCGGCGCGTCGCTCGCGCAGATCGAGCAGGTCATCACCGACGAGATTGAGCGCTTCGCCAAGTCCGGCCCGACGCCGGAAGAGCTAAACCGCTCTCGAACCAAGTGGGAGTCACAGTTCGTCAGCGGCCTTGAGCGCATTGGCGGCTTCGGCGGCAAGTCGGACCTTCTGAATCAATACAACACTTACTTCGGCGACCCCGGCAAGTTCGACCAGGACATCGCACGCTACCGCAATGCAACCGCCGAGGGCCTGCGCGGTAACGTCGCGAAGTGGCTGAACACGCGCAATCGCCTGATTGTTCGCTTCCGGCCCGAAACATCGAGCCGCGAAACTCAAGCCACTCTCGACCGCGCCAAACAGCCGGCCATCGGCGCCGACAAACCATTCCGCGCGCCCGAAGTGAAGACCGCGAAGTTAGAGAACGGCATCGAGATATTCGTCGTCGAGCGGCCTGAGTTGCCGAAGGTGGCGGTCGCGTTTGCGGCGCGCGCGGGCAGCGTCGCCGACCCCGTCGGCAAGGAAGGCACGGCGCACCTCTCCGTCACGACGCTCGACATGGGCACGAAGACGAAGAACGCACTTGAGATTGAGGACGCGTTCGGCAACCTCGGCACATCGCTGCAAGGCACGGCGGGGCGCGAATCTTCCGTCGTCTCGCTCGAAGTGTTGAAGCGGAATCTCGACCCGGCGATGAGCGTCTTCGCGGACGTGATTCTCAACCCGGTCTTCCCCGCCGCCGAAGTCGAGCGCGAAAAGAAGATTCACCTCGACAACCTCGCGCAGGAATCAAACGACCCGAACACGCTCGCCCGGCGCATCGGCAACATGCTGGTCTTCGGCACGGATCATCCATACGGTCGTCCGAGCACCGGGCTGCCCGCGTCGGTTCAACAAACGACGCGCGAAGACCTCGCACGCTTTCACGAAACTTACTGGAAGCCGGGCGGCTCGGCGCTGATCTTCGCCGGCGACATCACGCTGGCCGAAGCGACCGATGTGGCGCGACGGAATTTCGGTTCGTGGGCGGGCGGCGCGCCGCCGGCGGTCACGATCCCGGAACCACGTCCCGTCGGCGCCGGGAAAGTCTTCCTCGTCGACAAACAGGACGCCGCGCAGACCGTCGTCGCGCAACTGCTGTCCGCGCCGCCGCGCAAGACCGATGACTACTACTTTCTGAACCTCGCCGACGCGGTCTGGGGCGGCGGATTTCAGACGCGCCTCAACCTGAATCTACGCGAAGCGAAGGGCTACTCGTACGGTGTCTTCTCGTTCCCGTCACTCTATTCGAAGGCCGGTATCTGGAGGTCCAGCGGCGGTGTCCAGACAAATAAGACGAAAGAGTCAATCGTCGAATTCGTCAACGAACTCAGTTCGCTGTCGGGGCAGAAGCCGATCACTGAAAAAGAGCTTGCCGACGCGAAGGCCAACCGCGTGCGCGGCTACGCGCAGAACTTCGAGGCGCTCGGCCAACTCGTCGGCCAGATCGCCAACCTGTGGGCGGTGGGACTGCCTTTGTCTGAATTGCAACGCGAGCCGGACGAGATTCAGAAAGCGACGCTCGCCTCAGTTAACACCACTGCGCAGAAGTACGCGGTGCCGGGCAAGGCGACGCTGCTGCTGATCGGCGACCTCTCGAAAATCAGGACCGGCGTCGAGGAACTGAAACTCGGCGAGATCGTCGTGCTCGATGTCGAAGGCAGACCCGTGATGAAGAAGTAAATCGCGTGCGCTTTTCGTCTGACGGACAGGGTCGTCGTGCCGAGGCAGGGCGGCCCTGTTTGCTTCGAGGTCGTTAAATCAAATAATCAGAGGCAGCACAAATCCGTTTCTTTGCTCCTAAGGCACGTTCTCCGCCCCGGTCACTTCGACTTTTGATGGCTTCGCGCTTATCTTATTTTCTGTGTACCAGACGGCTACCGATTCAAACAACGTGACTGCGGATTCTTCGGCTGAGGCGACTCCGGCATCACCACAATATGCGGAGGTTGCCTTCCCGCTTCGCGTCGCGCAGACCTTCACCTACCGTCTCCCGCTCGCGTTGCGTGACGATGCGCGGGTGGGCGCGCGGCTGCTTGTCCCATTCGGTCGCAAACTCCTGACCGGCTACATCGTCGCGCTGCACGCCGAGCTTGATCCGGGCGTCGAGGTCGCCGTCGACGAGATCAAAGACGCGGAGGAGTTGCTCGATGCCGAGCCGCTGCTGACGCCGGAGGTGTTGGACATCACGCGTTGGATCAGTGACTACTATGCCGCGCCGTGGGGCGAGGTGTTGAAGGCCGCTCTGCCCGCCGGACTCAACTCCAGCATCGACCAAATTCTTTCCGTCACGCCCGAAGGCCGCGACGAATTGGCGCGCCTGTCCGCCCGCCATCTGACCACTGCCAAAGCCCGCGCCCTCCATTTCATCGCCGGCAAAACCGAAACCACACTCCGGGCGCTGGCGCGCGAAATCGATGAGTCACGCGCGGCGAAGGTAGCGCGCGATTTGGAGCGCGCCGGGTGGATCACTTTTGCCCACCGCCCGAAGAGCGGGTCGGCGCGAGCGAAGCGGCGGAAAGCCGCGCGCCTGCTTCCACCGGAAGAACATCGTAACGGCTCGGCGCGCGCACTCACCGCCGCACAGCACCGCATTATTGAGGCGCTGTTGGCGAACGGCGGCGAGATGCTTTTCGCCGAGTTGCTGGAGTCGGCAGGAGCGAGCGCCTCAACCGTACAAACGTTAGAGCGGAGGCGCGTCGTCGAGGTCTTCGCACGCGATGTCCGCCGCGACCCGCTCGCCAACGCCGCGCTGCCATCGACGGATGAGTTCACGCTGACCGAGCCGCAGTCCGCCGCGCTCGGCGAGATCGAAGCGGCCCTCGCCGGCAAAAGTTACGCGGCGTTTCTGCTGCACGGCGTCACCGGCAGCGGCAAGACCGAAGTCTACATCCGCGCGATGCGTGCCGCGCTGAAGCAGGGGCGCACGGCGCTGATGCTGGTGCCGGAAATCGCGCTGACGCCGGTCTTCTCGCGCCGACTTCGTGCGCACTTCAGCGACGCGGTCGCAATCTTCCACTCGTCGCTGACGATTGGCGAGCGCTTCGACGAGTGGAGCCGCCTCAAACGCGGCGAAGCGCGCGTCGTCATCGGCACGCGCTCCGCCGTCTTCGCACCGGTCTCCGACCTCGGCATCATCATCGTCGACGAGGAGCATGAAGCTTCTTATCGACAACAGGAGACGCCCTACTACAACGGGCGCGACACGGCGGTGGTACGTGCCTTAAAAGAGCGCGCGGTCGTGGTGCTCGGCTCGGCGACGCCCTCGCTCGAATCTTTTCATAACGCAAGCGGCGGCAAGTACCGCTACCTCCGCCTGCCGCACCGCATTGGCGACCTCGGAATGGCGCACGCCGAGATGATCGACATGCGCGAGGTCTTCAAAGAGTCGGGCCGCCATCAGGTCTTCTCTGACCAACTGCTCGCGGCCGTCGAAGAGACGCACGCGCGCGGCGAGCAATCAATCATCTTGCTGAACCGGCGCGGCTATTCGAGCTTCGTACTGTGCCGTTCGTGCGGCGAGCGCATTCAGTGCCCGCAGTGCGATGTCACCCTGACCTTTCATCGTGGCGACAATTGCCTGATCTGCCACTACTGCGGCCACCGCGCGCCTACGCCGTCGCAGTGCCCGGCGTGCCGCGGGCAGTTCATCTACTTTATCGGCGAAGGCACGGAACAGATTGAAGAGATTTTGCGGAAACGCTTTCCGACGCTGCGCATCGCGCGCCTCGACCGCGACACCACTTCGCGACGCAATTTGTACGAGCACGCGATCCTGCGTTTCGCGGCGGGCGAGTTGGACATGCTCGTCGGCACGCAGATGATCGCGAAGGGCCACGATTTTCCGAACGTCACGCTGGTTGGCGTCGTCTCGGTTGATGCCGGACTGGCGCTGCCCGACTTTCGCGCGGCGGAGCGGGCCTTTCAGTTGATTACACAGGTCGCCGGTCGCGCGGGCCGCGGCGAACTCGCGGGGCGCGTGTTGATTCAAACGTTTCATCCCGAACACTACGCGCTACGCCATGCGCGCGCGCAGGACTACGAAGGCTTCTATCAAGAAGAGATTCGCTATCGAAAGAATTTAAGCTATCCGCCGTTCGTCGCGCTCGCGTCGCTCTTAGTGCATGGCGAGGATTTGACGCGCGTGCAGGCAAGCGCCGCCGGGCTTCGCCGCGCACTGGATAAAGCGAACACCGACCGTTCGTGCCGCATCCTCGGCCCGGCTCCGGCGCCGCTGTCGCGTCTGCGCGGCGAACACCGCATTCAGATTCTGCTCAAGTCGCGGAGCCGCCCGCGAATGCGTGCCGTGCTGGACGTAGCGTTGGCTGATGCCGAAGCCACGCGTGAGTGCGACCTCCGCGCAGTCAACGTCGAGATCGACCCGGTTAATCTAATGTAATTCGTAATCCAAATTGTCGGCAGGAGCTACACTCAATTTATGAAACTATCAGATTTGGCCCGTGTCACGGGCGCACGCATCGAGGGCGGCGCGCCCGACGCGGAAATCAGCGGGGCCGCCGGACTCGATGACGCCGCACCCGGCCACGTGACGTTCCTCGCCAACCCGCGCTACACCCCGCGACTCCAGACAACACGCGCCGCAGCCGTCTTTCTCGCCGAAGGCGTCGAGGCGCGACCGGGCATCGCAATACTGCGGGCCGCTGACCCGTACCTCGCTTACACACGCGCTCTACGGCTCTTTTATCCAGAACCGGACTTCAAACCGTTCATCCATCCGGCGGCGGTGATCGACCCGACCGCCAGAATCGGCGAAGGCGTCTGGGTCGGCGCGTGCGCGGTGATTGGCCGCGCGGCGGAAATCGGTGCCGGCGTACGCATCCACCCGAACGCGACCGTCTACGATGCTGTGAGTATCGGCGAAGGCTCGGTGATTCATGCGGGGGCAGCGATTCGCGAAGGCTCGATGCTCGGTGCGCGCGTGATCGTGCATAACAACGCGGTTGTCGGCGCGGACGGTTTCGGCTACGCCAAAGACGAACAGAAACGGTGGCTCAAAATCCCGCAGACCGGTCGCGTCGTGATCGAGGATGATGTCGAGATCGGTGCCGGCACGACCATTGACCGCGCCTCGGTCGGCGAGACGCGCATCGCGCGCGGCGCGAAGATCGACAACATGGTGCAGATCGGCCATTCCTGCACCATCGGCGAAGACGCGCTGCTGTGCGCACAGGTCGGCCTCGCCGGCAGTTCGCACATCGGACGGCGCGTGATCCTCGCCGGTCAGGCCGGCGTCGCCGGTCACCTACAGATCGGCGACGATGCGGTGCTGACCGCCAAGAGCGCGACCAGCCACAACGTCCCGCCGGGCAAAGTCATCTCTGGCATTCCGGCCTTCGACAATCGCGAGTGGCTGCGTTCGACCGCCGCCTTCCGCCGCCTCGGCGAGATGCAGCGGACGATCCGCGCCCTCGAACAGAGACTCGCCGCGCTCGAAATGGAACGCAGCGGGAATGCTTCTTGACAGCTTTCTGATGCCTGAAGATAATGTCTCTTGAAATTGGTTTTCAATTTCGCTGAACAAATTTGGCGGGGTTGAGAACGCATGAGTGGTATTTCTCTCAAGGAGTTGTCTCTTGCAATCAAGCAATCATTCGGCGGTTCACACTCTGCCCTCTTCACAGTCAAACCAGAAAATCGAGTTGGCGTTCGAGCAGTATGATGGTGCGGAGCGAGTCGCGATTCGCTATCTAACGTGGACGGATGGGCTGGGGTGGTGCGGTCAAAAGACGATCCGGCTCGATGTCGATCAACTCGACGACCTTCATCACGCGCTGACCGCCGCGCGCCACCGCGTCAAACGGCAGCACGCCGAGCCAGGGGAAATAACTGAAGCCGCCAAAGTAATTCAATTCCCGACGCTCGTTTAAGCGTCATTGTCGTTAACAGAAAAAGGCCCACGTCTCGGCGTTCCTGACGTGGGC
>JACDEG010000648.1 GCA_013816505.1 Pyrinomonadaceae bacterium
AGACACTTACCGGCCCCCGACCCCTGACCACTGACCCCTACTTTGCCATTGCGTCGGTCACTTCGATCTGGCCGTTGATGATCTTTTGTTTCGCAGCTTCGACTTCGCCGAGCACGGCGGGTGGGATCAGCGCCGCGTTGTACTTGTCGAGCGCGTAGGCGACGCCGTCGTTCTCTAAGCCGTAGACATGCACGCCGCCTTTGAACGCATTCTCGACGCGATCCTTGATCGTCTGATAGACAGCGGTGTCGACGCGCTTGACCATGCTGGTCAGGACGAAACCAGGCTTGACCCAATTCTGATTCGCGTCGACGCCAATCACGAACTTGTTGTTCTGCTCGACGGCATCGAATGCGCCGAGTCCCGAATTGCCTGCCGCAGTAAAGATCACGTCAGCACCTTTGCCGATCTGCGCCAGCGCTAACTCTTTGCCCTTGCCCGGATTGTTCCACGCCGCGTCGGTCACGCCGACATAGTTCGTAATTACCCGGACGTTCGGGTTGACACTCTGCGCGCCCTCCTCGAAGCCGGTGGCGAATTTATGAATCAGCGGAACGTCCATTCCGCCGATGAAGCCGAGCACGCCGGTCTGCGACTTCCGCGCGGCGATCATCCCGACAAGGTACGAACCCTGATGCTCTTTGAACAACAGGTAAGCGACGTTCGGCAACTGTTCGTCCGGCGCAACCACGCCGTCGATAATCGCAAAGCTGGTGTTCGGGTAATCCTTCGCGACCTGTTGCATGATCGGCGTCTGTGCGAAGCCGACGCCGATAATTAGATCATAGCCGCGCTCGGCGAAAGCGCGCATCGCCGGCTCGATGGATGTCGGGTCGCCCGGCTCGACATCGCGCAGCACAATCGGCAAATCCTTCGCGGCGAGCTTGGCCCCTTCCCACGCCGCCGCGTTGAACGACCGGTCATCCTTGCCGCCGATGTCGAACACGACACCAACATGCACCTTCGATTCGTCGCCGCGCGCGCGCCCCTGCGTTTGACACGACGAGCACGCGACTACCAACAGGGCGAGAATCATGAACGCAGTCAGCAGACGAGATTTCATGCCGTAATGACTTCCTTGATGAGTTTCGGAGGATCGACCGTGCGTTGGTCTTCGATTTCGTAGGCTGCTTGGATGCGCGCTGCCGGCTGCGAGCCCGCCGATTGTCCGCGACAGTAAAGCAGTCCGAGCGTTGCGCCGGCCTTAACTTCGTCGCCGATTTTCGCGTTGGCGAGAAAGCCAACCGCCGGATCGATCACGTCTTCGATTCGTGTCCGCCCGCCGCCGAGCGCGGCGACCGCGCGACCGATTTCCGCCGCATCGATGCACGTAATGAAACCGCCACGCGGCGATTCGATTCGAACCTCTTCCAGCTTCGGATCAAACAAGCGCGCCGGTTCGTCGCACACCCGCGCGTCGCCGCCCTGCGCTTCGACGCACGCGCGAAATCTTTCGAGTGCCGCACCCGTCTCAAGCGCGCGCCGCACGCGCACCCGCGCCACGTCGAGCATCGCCTCGACACCAGACAGGGCGACCATTCGCGCCGCTAATTCGATTGATAGATCGAGCGTCGGGCGCGTCATCTCACTCACCTCGCCGCGCAACAACTCGACGCACTCCAGCGTCTCAAGCGCATTCCCGACGGCGCGCCCGAGCGGCTGGCTCATGTCGGTGATCAAAGCTTCGGTGCGCACGCCGAACCGCGTGCCCGTCGCGACGAGCGAGCGCGCCAACTCCCGCGCACATGCCTCGTCGGGCATGAACGCGCCACTGCCCGTCTTGACGTCCAGCACCAGCGCGTCCAGCCCGGCGGCCATCTTCTTTGACATGATCGACGCGATGATCAGCGGGATTGATTCGACCGTCTCCGTCGCGTCGCGCAGCGCGTACAGCTTCCGGTCGGCGGGCGCAAGCGATTCGGTCTGTCCGATCATCGCGAACCCGACGCGCTCCAACACCGCGTGAAACTCGGCGAGTGGCAGACTGACACGGAAGCCCGGAATCGCTTCGAGCTTGTCGAGCGTGCCGCCCGAGTGGCCGAGGCCGCGCCCCGAAACCATCGGCACGCACACGCCGCACGAGGCGGCCAGCGGCGCGACGACGAGCGACGTTTTATCACCGACGCCCCCAGTCGAATGCTTGTCCGCCTTCGGCAGCGGGATGGGAGAAAAATCCAGCACCTCGCCGGAGCGGAGCATCTCTTCCGTCAACGCTTCCGTTTCAGCCTCGCTCATCCCCTTCATAAACATCGCCATCAGCAACGCCGACGTTTGATAATCCGCAATCTCGCCGCGCGTCACACCGCGCACGAAGAATGCGATATCGTCGCGCGATAGTTCGTTGCCGTCGCGCTTGCGGCGTATCACGTCGCGGGGGTTCATAAGTACTCAGCCGTGACAGGTAACAGGTGACGGGTGACAAGAAAGAGTTAAGGCACGTGAGTCTTTGCGAGCAGAGCCAAAGTTTTTTGGTGAAGGCTCAGGCTGACAAAATCGTCCTGTGCAGCACAGAATCCATTCTTTCCTGTCACCCGTCACCCGTCACGTTTAAGAAAACCGTCGGCTGGAAGTGCGATTATGCACTTTCCAACAACACGACCGCCTGCGCCATCACCGCGCGCCACTCGCCCACGGCGTCGAGACCTTCGCCGGTCTTCGCTTTGACGCTCACGCAATCGACCTCGACGCCCAGCACTTCGGATAGCTTCGCGCGCATCTCCGTAATGTACGGGCGGAGCTTAGGGCGTTCAAGCATCACCGTCGTGTCGACGTTGACGATGCGAAAGCCGCGCTCGCCGACGAGCCACATTACGCGCGCCAACAGTTGCAGACTGTCGGCGTCCTTCCAACGCGGATCGCGGTCGGGGAAATGCACGCCGAGGTCGCCTTCGCACAGCGCGCCGAGAATCGCGTCGGTGATCGCATGCGCCAGCGCGTCGGCGTCGGAATGGCCCTCCGCGCCGCGCTCTGACTCGATGCGGATGCCGCCCAGAATTAAAGGCCGCCCCTCCGCGAGGCGGTGCGTGTCGTGACCGATGCCGATGCGAAACATAAATGAAGAAGATGTCAGATGCTAGATGTCGGATGTTAGTAACCTTTGGTGCTAGTTGATATCCGTCATTTTGGGGCATGGCGCTCCACTTTCCGCTCAGAACACAACAGATTTTGGCGTTCGCGCTCCACTTTCCCCGATTTAGCTAGATGACGGTGCGCGATTTTCAGGATGACCGAACCGGAAAGTGCCAAAAACCCCAATAAAAC
>JACDEG010000649.1 GCA_013816505.1 Pyrinomonadaceae bacterium
ATGATGCGGTGATCGTAGGTCGAAGAAATCGTAAAAATCTTGCTGATGCCGAGTTGCGACAGTGCTTCCGGGGCCATCGCGTGATACTCCGCCGGATACTCAATCGCGCCGGTCGCAATGATGACCGACTGCCCCGCCATCAGGCGCGGCGTCGAAGCGACGGTGCCGATGGTTCCCGGATTTGTGAGCGAAACAGTCGTGTTCTGAAAATCGGGGATGCCGAGCTTGCCGCCGCGCGCCCGCTTGATGATGTCGTCATAGGCAGCGAGAAACTGCGAGAACGACAGCGCGCCCGCGTTTTTGATGTTCGGCACAAGCAGCGTCCGCGTCCCATCTTTCTTTTCAAGATCAATCGCGAGGCCGAGATTCACTTCGGGACGGCGCAGACGCGCGGGCGTTCCGTCGCTATTAACGTAGCCGTCATTCATCTGCGGGAATTTCTCAAGCGCGCGAAGAAGGGCGAACGCGATGATGTGTGTGTACGAAGCCTTACCGCGATTGGTCTCCTTCAGGTTGCGGTTGATGATGACGCGGTTCTCTTCCAGAACCTTGACGGGCACCTGACGATTGGAGGTCGCCGTCGGGACGGTCAGCGAAGTCTCCATGTTCTCGACGATCTTCAGCGCGCCGCCACGAATCGCCGTGGACTCGACGCCGGGGGCCGGGGCGGTGGTAGTCACCGCCTGCGCCGTCGCGGTGGAAGGTGCCGTGGCGGCAGTCGCCGCTTGGGGTGCGGCGGGCGGTGGCGGCGCGGCGGCGGTCACGGCCTGCACGTTCGAGACTTCGGTTGGCGCCGTCGATGTCGGTGCGGCGGTCGCCGCGGCGGCGGTCGCTTGTGCGCCCGCGCCGTTGCCGCCGGTGGTTTGCCCTGTAGTCGCGGCGGTGGTGGTGCGCGGCGCGTTGCCGTTCTCTCCGGATACAGCCGAGGCCTGTGACGCGCCGAGCATCTCGGCAAAGTAAGCGCGCCACGATTCGTCGACCAGGTTGGGGTCGCTGCGAAAGCGGCTCAGCAATCCTTCAACGTATGTGGCGTTGGCACCGAAGTTTTCCGCAATGATTTCCGAGTAGTCGATTTTGTCAGGTTGTGCGTCCAAAGCTCCATCACCTCATCTTAAAAAGCCGCTGCGCTTCAGCGAGGGCGGGTCATCGATCAAGTTGTTTGATGAGCGGCTGGAATCGGACAAATAGCCTACCACTAATCCGCTTTTCATTGCACCCGTCCAGCGTATAATCAACGCTACGCCGTCATGCTTCTAATTTCGCGCTATGATTCTCATCACACTAAATTCCGTCAACACTGTGTTGATACGCCTCACGGACGAGCGATGGGAGCACATCGTTGACGCTCACCCGTATATGACCGGCTACTATGATGACATGCTTGATGCGGTGAAAGACCCGGAGTATATTTTGCCCGGTCATAAGGGGTCGCTGATTGCTGTTGTCGGACTGGGCAAAAAGAGAATTCTTCATGTCATGTACAGAGAATTGAGCGGCAACGACGGATTTATTATCACTGCCTACATCAAACCTTCGTTCGAGAGGAAAAGAGCATTATGGCGAAGAGACGACCGGTAGAAAGCAGGGAAGAGGAGATGTGGCGGCTCGCACGCAGCCGCGTCGAACTACCCGCCGGCAAACTATGGCTTAAATACCAACCCGATGCTGACATCCTCTGGATCGGCCTGAAGGAAGCATCCGCGCCAACGCACAGCGATGACGACGTGAAGAACGGACTTATTTTCAACTATGAAGGCCGCAATCTAGTCAGCATTGAAGTGCTGGATTTATACGGAACATATGCCGCGTAAATACTCAAACGTGACGGGTGACAGGTGACAAGTGACAAGTGACAAGACAGAGTTAAGGCACGGCAGTGTTTCCGAGCGGAGCCACAGTTTGTTGGTCAAGATGCCGGCTGACAGGTCGAGTCCGGTGGGGCACCGAATGCAAACTGTCCTGTCACCTGTCACGATTTACCTGTCACGGCTGAGTAAATAACATACTGTCCAAGTTGAAAACTGCCCTCACCACCTCGCCGCTGAAAGCCGCGCGCTTCATCCTCGCGGGCGAAGTCGTGGCCTTCCCGACCGAGACAGTGTATGGCCTCGGCGCCAACGTCTTCGCGCCTGAAGCGATTGCGAAAATCTTCGCCGCGAAACGACGCCCCGCCGATAACCCGCTGATCGCGCACATCGCCGATCTGTCGCAACTCGCATCGCTCATCACGCATCTGCCCTCCGCGGCGCATAAGTTCATTGATGCGTTCTTCCCCGGCCCGCTGACGCTGGTGCTGCCGAAGAGCGCGGTCGTGCCGGGAATCGCGACCGCAGGACTCGACACCGTCGGCGTGCGGATGCCGCGCCATCCGACGGCGCACGCTTTTCTCGAAGCTTGCGGCGTGCCAATCGTCGCGCCATCGGCGAACGTCTCCGGCAGGCCGAGTCCAACAACGTGGCAAGCGGTGCGCGACGACCTCGACGGCTTCATCAGTTGCATCCTGAGGGGCGAGCAGACGAAAGTCGGTCTTGAGTCGACGGTCGTTGATTGCACCGTTGACGCGCCAGTCTTGCTGCGCGCCGGCGCAATCTCGCTCGAAGACTTGCGCGCCATCGTGCCCGCGATACGTCTCAGAACTGTTGACGAGTCGGAAGCCGGAAGCCCCGGCCTTAAGCACCGCCACTATGCGCCGAGCGCGCGCGTCGTCGTGGTCGCGCACCCGTCCGACGCCGTGCCCACACGGGACGCCGCGTACATCGGCCTCGAAGCGCCTTCACCCATTCAAGCGAAGACTTTTAAGCGACTGATGATGTGCGACAGCGTCGACGAGTACGCGCACGCACTCTTTCGCTTCTTTCGGCAGTGCGACGCTGATCGGGTCGAAGTAATTTACTGTCAGGCGGTGGAAGAGACCGGGATTGGACTGGCGTTGATGGATAGAATCGCAAGAGCCGCGCGCCGTTAGAGAGTGCCGTTGAGAGACAGTGCCACGAGGCAATGCTCCATCTAAATCGAGACATGGAAGAATGGTACAGCAGTGAATGAAAGGCGGAGGCAGGTTGTTTTTAACACAGAGCCACGGAGGCATCACAGAGGGCACAGAGAAAGACTTATCGGTTTACTCTGTGTGCTCTGTGTAACCTCTGTGCCTAGGGTGAAAATACTTCGTTGAAGCTTGCGTCAGTCCATCGCGACAGATGTTTGCTCTTGGAGTGTGACGCGATACCCCAACTGCTCTCGCCGATGTGTCAACCGC
>JACDEG010000650.1 GCA_013816505.1 Pyrinomonadaceae bacterium
GCTTGAGTCGTTGTGCTAGCTCTTGCCAGTTCTGCTCTGGGGTCTCGCCTTTGGTCATCGCTCACCTCCGCTCAACTATTGTAAGCGAAGGTGATGATTGCTGCGCCTCACTTTTGATTGCACCCCGAGAAATGGACAGAGCGTAAACGTACGCAAACAGCAAGAATGTAAATCAATTATTGATCGGCAACCCGCTGGCGATTGGCACGTTGATAGACGGCACAGTCGCCTTCCGGCGTGGAATAGATTTGTCTCCATTGATCCGTGAACTGTCGCACGACGGGTAAAGTGTACCGCTCCGATCCGATAACGTCTTGACAGATGATGAGGTAGCTGACCGGCACACTATCAAGTAGCTGTTGCGCTGTGACAGCGTCCTTTTCAAAAGGCGGCATCACTGTTTTCAATCCTGTTCGCAGATAAACCCAATGCGGCAACCCCGCGGCAACCACATCGTCAGGCTTCGCTTGTTGTCTTACATAACTCACGCTCGCGTCGAAAGCTTGATACGATTTGTTGTAAAAGAACAAACGATACTCTACCGGTTGATGTTGGCGATCAAGGTATGCGATTCGCTCGTGATATTGCGTATAGTTCGTAATGAAGCAGAGGATTTCCGCTAGCAAGGCGATTGAGAGCGTAGCGACGGTAAAATATGTTCCGAAGTTTGTCCACTGTGAAGGAAGAAAACGATGCGATGCATCTCTCGCGGCTGACAGAAAGACGATCAAAGACAAAACCAAAAAAGGAACAACCGGCATTAAATACCGCAGGTACTGTTGAGGAAAAGGCGTCAGGCACAACGCGGCTAGATAGATGGAGCCGTAAAGCGGAACAATCCGTTGGCGACGTAACAGTTGCAAAGCCAAACCGCCAAGCACGAAAAAACCGAAGACATATAAAATCAGGAAGATGCTCCACGAGATGATAAATTGTATGATCGTGGCTTCACCGAGCAGAAGTCGCCACCAACTTTCCCAGTAGCCGCGCGATGTGCTCAATGCCTCTGCAATATTAAGCGGGATGTAAGTCGCATTCCGAACAACACGCCGCACAATTTTCGCGGGCGAGGTGACGCCTTTTTCTGGAGTAAAGGGGTCTCTGAGCGAAATGTTGCGCGCATAAGTGACGTTGTAGAACATGTATGGCGCGCGCTGGTAAGCATAAGCCGGATGGTTATATGCGTAGCTCGACTCGACGGAAGCAATGTAGAACTGCCAGCAAAGAATCGGAATCAGCACGAGCACCGCGCGCAACGCCGCTTGCTTGAACCGACTTCTAACCAAACTCTCCAGAACCCACGCTGCAAACGCTGCCATCCCGACCGTGCGGAGGGCAAATGATGCGACAGCAAACAGATATGTTAAGACCGAATAGACGCGGCTCTTATCTTCTTTTCTGTGGCACAAAACGAAGAGGACCGTAACGAGGCTGAAGGGAATTTCCGGAAAGAGTAAATCGGAAAGAAAATAGACGTGCAAGCTAAAAAGGCAGAGAAGCGTGGCGAGGAAAGCATAACGTGATGAAAGGTGGTTTTTAAAAAACCTGTATGTGACGCAGATGTAAACAATGAATATGATGAAGGCTGAAAATCTTAACCACTGACCGACCGTCGTCGGGTCGTCGGTTCCGAGAACTAATTGATAACCGGCGATGATTGCAGGCAGCAACGGCGGGTACTGCACAGCCTCAATCTCGCCCGGTTCGTTAAGTAACTTATAGCCTTTACCTTCGGCAAGCGCAGTTCCCAAAATGTAGTAAACCCCGCCATCCCAACGCAGATCAATCGGGCCTTTAAGGCGCGGCAGCCATGTTATGACGGTTAAAGCGATCAGGATAAGCAGCAAGATTTTCTCGTTCTTCAACCATCTTGCCAAAGACTTATTTGTTTCTGCCGCATCGCGCACGGCAGTTTCCGTCGTTGTGCTAGCGGCGTCGGTGGCGTGAGAGTGCAAACTGTTAATCATGCGTGAGGATTCGTAGCTTGGCTTTCATTGCGTCGGCGAAGATTCGCTGCCGCGATTTGAATCGACGTTGGCGGATTGCTCATTGCGAGAAACCAGAAAGAAAAGGTTATCTCCATTGCGCCCACGAAACTCAACTCGCATATTGTTTGCTTGCAGTTCAGGCAGTATCCAATTCACGAACCCCAACGCCCCGAAGTTTCCATAAACTAAAAATCGCGGGTGCTCGGCGATAAAAGACTTGTAGTCCGTGACGTTCATATGGAACCACGGCTTAATCAAATCTATCATGCCGCGCTCGACGCTGTTGTGTCTGAGACGTTTAAGGGCGATTTCCGGGTCGGCCAAGTAAACAATGCGGGAAGTAATCTCCGGTGGCGCGTAGTGCGACAAGATCGTGAACGTATGCGCGTCTGCGGCGACAAGCGGTAAGCTCCGTTCGCGTTCGGATTGAAGCAATTTGATTGAATTCTGGAGCGCGACCTCAGTGAAAGAACTCAACGAATTGCTCGACGGGTCTCTTATCTCACGCGCCGTAGTCAGGAGAAACCAACCGCCGAGGCAAACCGCCAACGCCATTGCCATGAGCGCATGGTCATTCCAAATCTTAGCGGCGATAAAAGCCACGAGCACGCTAAAGCCGATGACAGCAGGAAGCGCGTAACGATTTGTGAAAGCTCCGGTCGCAAGCTTTGCCAAAATCACACAGATGATCGGAATCGCAATAAACCCGAAGGCGGCGGCGATTTCATGAACAGGGGGCGAGAACGGCGCGGCCTGATCTTGCGCGCGTGCATCATCAGAGAAAACCATTATGTAGATTCCCGCTAAAATCAGAATCGCGGTAAGCGCCGGAACCATCGGCTCGATCAGGTAGGAGTAAAATCCGGGAATGTCGACCCAAGCCGGTGGTGCCCAGAAAGCGCCAGAGTAAGCTTGCGCCTGTTTGATTAAAGGCAGATGCCAAACAAGCGGTGTCATAGCTAAACCGAACGCTGCCCAAATAGGCACGTCCAAACGGCGCCGCATCAGCGTGCGAACCGTTTCACCCAAGGCTAATGGAAAGATGATAAAGATGCCGTAGTAGTGGGTGGAAAGCGCCGCTGCGAGACTGAGCGCCAAGCAGACAATGGACAGTTGACGGAAGCGATTGAGAGTTGCCGATTGCCAGCACAGCAGCGCGAGCGTGCCGAAGCCGAGCACAAGTCCATAGGGGCGCGCGTCATAGGCATGAAAGTAGCCTCCCGAGACAAGCGGAAAAATCGCGGCAAGTAGCGCGCAAAATTTC
>JACDEG010000651.1 GCA_013816505.1 Pyrinomonadaceae bacterium
CATCACAAGTGCTTCCTTGACGTGGTGGTTAAAGCAGCACTGATGCTATCGCAGCTTGCCCTTTAACGACCACCTTCAAAGTTGCACTTACAACTTGAATCCACGACCTCAATATATGGTGTAAACGGAAAATTTTTGCAACACTACCTACGTGACAAGCTAAGTCTTCTCACCTTCGCGACTCTCAAAGTAATATTGCTTCTCTACGGAATCGTTATTGCCGTGCTGTGTGCGCCGTGGAGCGGGCAGGCTCATCGCGACGCTTCTCAGGTCAGGCCGGAGAGGGGTGATCAGCGGATGGTGCTGGAGGCGGAACGAGTGTGGGAGCGAGCCTTAACGATGCGCGACGAAGCCGCCCTCGACCGCCTGCTCGCCCCCGAATTCGTCTCGAGAAATACGGACGGGGACGTCCGCGGTAAGCGGCAGTACATTGCGGAGGTCGTGCAAGCCCGGTACAAGTTATTTTTTCTGAAGAAGAACCGGATAATCACGCGCGCCGGCGACGACACGTACTTGGTCAGGGGTCGTCTGCTGGTGAGAGTGGAGTTCGGCGGCAGGACCTTAACGGCTCGCTTCCAGTTCGCCCACCGCTTCGTCAGACGGGAGTTTCAGTGGAAGGCCGTCGACGAAGAGGTTAAGCAAATAAAATAGAACTCTATGTTTATACCCTGCTGTTCGTCAGGTTGCGGTCTTCCTCCTTCGACACCGGCATCAGCCTGACTCGGGCGTCCACGTCGAGACGCCGAAGCTCTTGGCCGCGTCGGCAATGGTGCGTCCCTGCTCGGACACGAGGCCTGCCGCGCCTTCCCTGAACTCTTTGGTGAATTGTTTTCTTTCCTTCATCATGCCTCCATCTTAACGGTTGATGTGGAGGTTCTAAAGAGTCTGATCTGGCTCTCTAAATTGGAGCACATAAGATTGGCACAGAGAGGTTATCTCAAAGGCGTATGGCTGTGCTTGAAGCATGAGGTCCGGCAGATGCTGCGCCAAGCGCCTGCTGGCGGAGCGATCGTCAACACGTCGTCAGTCAACGGGCTGCGCGGGGTGGCGCAAGGCTCAATCTACGCCGCGACGAAAGCGGGTGTGATCGCGCTCACGAAGTCTGCGGCGCAGGAGTACGCGCAAGCCGGCATCCGCGTCAACACGCTCATCGCGGGCGGCTTCCGGACACCGATGCTGGAGCGCGTCTTCGAGCGAGCGGGGGGCGGCGACAGTGCAGTGGCTGAAGCGGCGGAAGCTCAGATCACTGAGGCGATACCGCTGCGGAGGATCGGGCGCCCCGAAGAAGCAGCTGAGGCGGTGGTGTGGCTGTGTTCGGAAGCGGCTTCCTACGTCACCGGGCATTCGATGATCGTGGACGGCGGTCTGACGGCGTGGGCTAGATAGAGACGCTGCTGCTTCTTCGAGAACGAGACTTGCTCAGAGGGGGGCGTGCACGCTACCCTGCGCGACTGTTCGAACGCCAGGTAGGGCAAAGCGCTCCATCTCACTCAAGTAAAATTTAGTAAGCACAAACATACGGGGACCCTATACCAATACCTTGCAAACACTCGAAGTCCGACCGAGCACAATTAACAATCGAGGGTGCTTCACACTCGTTCCTGTCGGTAAGCGCAAGCGGCTCGCCGCCTACAGAGGTGAACTGATCCGGGGTAAGCGACGGATCGCCGAGCGCCTGCGCGCGCAGACGGCAGCCGGGGTGGTGAAGATCATCCGCCTGGGGTGCGGCACCCGCGCCATCGACGCGGAGGTCGGCGGCGACGCGACCGCCTTCATCAACCACAGTTGCGCGCCCAACGCCTACATGCGTGAGGTGCCGGGCGACCAAGTGATGTTCTTCGCCTTAAGAGACATCGCAGCCGGAGAGGAGATCACGATTGACTACCGCGACCCAGATCATCCGCCCGCGGGTGGTTGCCGGTGTGATGCGCCGGAGTGTCGAATGAGCCGCCGTCGCGCGACGTGAAAAGCATTCACTCGGCGATGCACGCGCCGTGTGTTCGGGGCGGCTTCAGCAGCCCTGCATCGTTCAAGAACGACCACTCCCGCCTTTCTTGACACGCCCTTTTCTTAGAACGCAACCCCGTCCAAGGGGATCAGTTCCGGGTTACTAAAATACGGAGCTGCTATTCTCCCGTTGCATCCTTCTCATCTTGAGCGTTTCCCATTCGCTCGCCTGGGCTATCTCTCATAAAAAGCGGGGTCGAAGATTTATCGACAGGGTCTTCATCAACCGACTCTTTCGTCTCACCTTCTTCTTTCAGTGCCTGCCCCAATGCATTACCGGCTTTCCAGTTCTTTGTGTCCTCTTTGGAATTAAGTCCGGATTCAACCCCTTCGTTGAACTCCGTAGAATTCGTGTCCACGTGTTGTTTTGTGTCTTCGCTCATTACTGGCTCCTTTAGATGGAAGATTATATCTCATGAGAAGCCGCTGAATGGGTACTGTCAAGTTAACGTAAAGAACAAATAGGCGTGGCAACAGAAGCCAACTCCCGTTGACTTGTTGATCATCCGATCGCCTTTATCAGGTCGCTACCTGAACACAGCTCACCACCGCCCAAGCGGCAAGTCTCAGTTTCATCACTTCCCGGTAACCCGCGGCCGTGTACAGGTGCCTGCCCGGCCGGAAGTGTGAGGAGATTTGACTGAAAGCCGAGAGAAATCGTTGTGCGTGGCCTGCCGACTTGAACCTCCTCATCACCTTTTCTCTTATTCTAGTCGGCTGGTGCGAATTCTCCGCCCGGTTGTTCTGTCCTTTGCCCCTGATGTGTTCGACACTTGGTAGTATCTCAGCTTTGGCCGCGCTGTAACTCCGGAGTTGATCGGTGACGATCACTCCCGGCACATATTGCAACCCTTTCAACAGCTTGCGGAAGAACCTCTTCGCGGCCTTCCGATCTCTTCGACTCTGGACGAGGATGTCGAGCACTTCGCCCTCCTGGTCCACCGCACGCCACAGGTAGTGAGTCCGCCCGTTGACACGGATGAACACCTCATCCATGTGCCATCTGTCACCAGGGCGAGGGGTTCGGCGGCGCAACCCATTCGCATAAGTCTGGCCGAACTTCCTGCACCAGTGTCGGATCGTCTCGTAGGTGAGGGTGAGGCCGCGCACCGCCATTATTTCTTCCACGTCGCGGTAGCTGAGAGCGAAACGGAAGTAGAGCCACACAGTGTGGCTGATGATTTCTGCAGGGAAGCGGTGGCGGCGGTACAGGGAGGTTTTCATCGGGGGATTATGCCGCA
>JACDEG010000652.1 GCA_013816505.1 Pyrinomonadaceae bacterium
TGGACATCGTTCTCAACCCGCTCGGCGTTCCCAGTCGTATGAACGTCGGCCAGATTCTCGAGACGCACCTGGGGTGGGCGGCGCGCGTGCTCGGTGTGCATTTCGCGACACCAGTCTTCGACGGCGCGACCGAGCGGGAGATCAAGCAGAAACTTCAGGAAGCCAGCGCTCGCTTGCGCGAAGAAGGCTTGCCAGAGGTCGTCAACGAGTCGGGTAAGACCATTCTCTACGACGGACTGACGGGCGAGCCGTTCGAGCAGCGGGTGACGGTTGGCTACATTTACATGCTGAAGCTGTCGCACCTTGTGGACGACAAGATTCACGCGCGTTCCATCGGGCCGTACAGCCTGATCACGCAGCAGCCACTGGGCGGTAAGGCGCAGTTCGGCGGACAGCGTTTCGGCGAGATGGAGGTGTGGGCTTTGGAAGCTTACGGCGCGGCGCACATTCTTCAGGAACTTCTCACTGCGAAGTCTGACGATGTAGCCGGTCGCTCGAAGATTTACGAAGCGATTGTGAAGGGCGAGGCCGATTTCAATCCCGGTGTGCCTGAATCCTTTAACGTCCTCGTACGCGAATTGCAATCACTCTGCCTCGATGTGGAGTTGATCGACAAAAACGCAGTCGCGGCCGTTGGAGAAAACGGCGACGGCACGGGCAGACCCGTCGTTGCCACCGCCAGCAGCACCGCAGAATGAGTCTTGAGTCAGGAGTCTGAAGTCTGGAGTCAAAACAGACACAAGACTCCTGCCTCGCTCTAGACTCTCAAGACTTCAAACTCCAGACTTTTTGACGGAGATAAAAACGTGTTTCGATTCCAGCAAGAAAAAACGCAACTCGCGCCCGACTTTGAGGCGATTCGCATCAGCTTGGCGTCGCCGGAAAAGATCAGGCAGTGGTCGCACGGCGAAGTCACCAAACCCGAAACCATCAACTACCGCACGTTCAAGCCGGAGCGCGACGGACTGTTCTGCGCGCGCATCTTCGGCCCCGTCACCGACTGGGAATGCCTGTGTGGAAAATACAAGCGGATGAAACATCGCGGCGTGATCTGCGACAAGTGCGGCGTCGAAGTGACGCAGGCCAAAGTGCGCCGCGAGCGCCTCGGCCATATTGAACTGGCGAGCCCGTGTTCGCACGTCTGGTTCTTTAAGGGGCTGCCGTCGCGCATCGGCCATCTGCTTGACATCCCGTTGCGCGAACTCGAAAAAGTTCTCTACTTCGAGTCCTATATCGTTATTGATCCCGGCGACGCGCCCGTAAAAGAGAAAGAGCTTCTATCTGACGAACGCTTTCGCGAGTTGATGCGTGACCATCCCGGTCAATTCGTCGCGAAGATGGGCGCTGAGGCAATTAAAGAACTACTCGCGATGGTCAACGTCGAAGAGTTGTCCGTCGAGATGCGCGCGAAGATGAAAGACGAGACTTCGCAGCAGAAGAAGTTGAAGTACTCGAAGCGGCTTAAAGTCGTCACGTCGTTTTTGAAATCCGGCAATCAGCCGAACTGGATGATCCTCGACGTGATTCCGGTCATCCCGCCGGAGCTTCGCCCGCTCGTGCCTTTGGACGGCGGGCGCTTCGCGACCTCAGACCTAAACGATCTGTACCGTCGCGTTATCAACCGCAACAACCGCTTGAAGAAATTGATGGAGCTTCACGCGCCCGAAGTCATCGTGCGCAACGAGAAGCGCATGCTTCAGGAGGCAGTGGACGCGCTGTTCGACAACGGCCGGCGCGGGCGCGTGCTGCGCGGCGTTAACAATCGTCCGCTCAAATCTCTCTCGGATACGCTGAAAGGCAAGCAGGGCCGCTTCCGCCAGAACCTTTTGGGTAAGCGCGTTGATTATTCGGGCCGTTCCGTGATCGTCGTCGGACCGGAGTTGAAGTTACATCAGTGCGGTCTGCCGAAGAAGATGGCTCTGGAACTTTTCAAGCCGTTCATTTACAACCAGCTTGAGAAGCAGCAGTACGCCGCGACCATCAAACAAGCGCGCGAGATGGTTGACCGGCAAGAGCCGGTCGTGTGGGACATCCTCGAAGAGGTGATCCGCGAGCACCCGGTTCTCTTGAACCGCGCGCCGACCTTGCACCGCCTCGGCATCCAGGCGTTCGAGCCGGTGTTGGTCGAAGGCAAGGCGATCAAAATTCACCCGCTCGTCTGCACGGCGTTCAACGCGGACTTCGACGGCGACCAGATGGCCGTCCACATTCCGCTCTCGCCAGAGGCGCAGATCGAAGCGTCCGTGTTGATGCTCGCTTCCAATAACATTCTGAGTCCGGCAAACGGTCAACCAATTGCCGTGCCGTCACAAGACATCGTGCTTGGCTGCTACTACCTGACCAAAGACAAGCCGGGCGCGAAGGGCGAAGGCCGCGTTTTCACTTCAACAGAAGAAGTGATTCTCGCGCTCGATACCAGAGAGGTGACGACGCAGACGCCGATCAAGCTGCGCGTTCAGGGGGATTTGATGGACTTAACGCAGGAGCACGACACGCAGGACGTGATGCGCGCGGCCGTGCAGGAAAATATCCGTCGCGTCATCAACACGACGGTCGGACGTGTGATCTTCAATGACCAGATTCCGCCCGGCCTGCCGTTCTTCAACGGCACGCTCAAGAAGAAGGGCCTGCAGTCGCTCGTCAACTATTGTCATCTCCGGCTCGGACACGAGATGACCGTCAAGATGCTCGACGACCTGAAGAGCCTCGGCTTCCTCTACGCGACGAAGGCGGGCATCTCAATCGGCATCGACGACCTCGTGACTCCGGACGCAAAGAAAACACTCGTGGCGAAGGCCGAAAGCGATGTCATCGAAGTTGACAAGCAGTACCGCGACGGCGTCATCACGAACGGCGAGCGGTATAACAAGGTCATTGCGATCTGGTCGGAAGTGACTGACAAAGTTGCGAAAGAGATGTTCAAGGCGATGGACGCGCGCGAGAAAGCGACCAACGAGCAGAACCCAATTCTTATCATGTCGGACTCGGGCGCGCGGGGAACTGCCCAGCAGATTCGCCAACTCGCCGGCATGCGCGGATTGATGGCGAAGCCGTCGGGCGAAATCATCGAGACGCCGATCCGCTCCAACTTCCGCGAGGGGTTGAATGTCTTGCAGTATTTCATCTCGACGCACGGCGCGCGCAAAGGCTTGGCCGACACGGCACTCAAGACCGCCGACTCCGGCTACCTGACGCGCCGGCTGGTTGATGTTGCGCAGGACGTCATCATCAGCGAGCCGGACTGTGG
>JACDEG010000181.1 GCA_013816505.1 Pyrinomonadaceae bacterium
GTCAATCGCGGGCGACGGCGACGACCCACGGCGGATCGTGTTGAGCCAGGCTTCTTGAAATGAGTTTGACTTTCGTTCGGATACTCACCGCTGTGCCGAACCGTTTGTCTGGTGCGGGCGGAGTTTTGGCAGTGTGGTAGACTTTCACTCGTGTTTCAAAGAAACTTAGCAACAGGAATTCATTTAAGGAGAATTAAACAATGCCGTATCCAGAAATTTTAATCGCTCCGATGCGTCAGGACTTAACGCGCATCGGCATTGAAGAGACGCGGACGCCAGAACAGGTTGATGAAGTGCTCACGAAGAACGAGGGCACGGTGATGGTCATCGTCAATTCGGTCTGCGGCTGTGCGGCGGGCAAGGCGCGCCCCGGCATCGCGATGGCGATGCAACATCACGCACGACCCGACCGCGCGATCACCGTCTTCGCCGGGGCCGACATTGACGCCACCGAGAAGGCGCGCGGCTACTTCGCTCCGTATCCGCCGTCGTCGCCGCAAATCGCCCTCTTCAAAAACGGTCAGCTCGTTTACATGATGGAGCGCCACCAAATCGAAGGCCGGTTCGCCGAACAGATTGCACAGGAATTGACTCAAGCATTCGATCAACATTGTGCACCGGCGAACGCCGCCACCACCGCGTAAAAGCCAGACACGAGGGGTGACGGGTGAAGCGAGATTTAGATTCACCCGTCACCCCTCGTCCTTTTCTCGATGTCGTTCTTCTGTCGATATCGCCCTTTTCCTGATGTCCTCCCTCACGCTTTCACTGCCGATCCTTGAACTGGCAAAGCACGGCATCCCGCGCCTTGGGTTGCCGAGCGCGCGGCGTCTGGCGCTGGCGGTTGCCACCCTGACGGGGAAGCGCGACGCGAGCGAGGCGATTGTCGAAGACCTGCTCGGTTATTTGCCGATGCGCTACGAGGATCGCTCGAACCTGGCGCGGATCGCGGATTTGAGTGATGGTGTCGAGGCATCGCTGGAGCTTTACGTCCGCGTCGCGGGCGGCTTCCAGGTTGGCAAGAACCGCTCGCTGAAGGCTCCGCCGCTGTTCATCTTCGAAATCACCGCGAGCGATCCGGAGCGCACTGCCAAGCCGGTTGTGGTGTGGTGGTTCGTGTCCGGGCGGCAGGCGCAGCGGATCGTCGCCTACAACCGTCAGCGGTTCGAGCGCGGCGTGCGCTTCGTCGCTTTCGGCAAGTGGGAGTGGGACGCGCGGCGCAATACATTCGCGCTCCGTCTGAACAAGCCCGACGAACTGGAGATGCTCCCCGGCACATGGACGCCGCCGGAGCACGCGCTGTTGCGCCTCGCCGACGACGATGACGGAGCGCCCGGTGAACCACCTCCATCGCCCGCCGGCAATCACCCGCCAGATGAAGATGCCGCGCTTGAGGTCGAAGACGCGGAACATGACGACGACGAAACGAGCGACCCATCGCTCGCCGCGATTCACGTCGGGCGGCGCGTCCCCGTCTACCGCAAGCTCGGCGAGTTCCGCACCAAGCGCTTGCGCGAGATCATCCATGCGACGCTCGCGCGCATCGATGACGCGGCGATGGAAGAAACGCTGCCCGCTGATTTATGCGCCCGGCAGAATCTGATCGGGCGGGCCGAGGCACTGCGGCGCATCCACTTCCCGACCATCGACGTGCCGCTGGCTGAATACGAACGTGCGCGCAGCCCCGCACACCTCCGGCTCATCTTTGAAGAGTTCTTCTGGGTCGCGCTGGCCATCGCTATCCGCCGCGGCCAGCGTGTGAAAGAGGCGAAGGGCACCTTGATCGAAATCACCGACCATGTGCGCGAGCGGATGCTGTCGGTGCTGCCGTTCACGCTGACCGGCGCGCAGGAGCGGGCGCTGACGCGCATCCTCGACGACATGCAATCCGATGCGCCGATGAATCGTCTGTTGCAGGGCGATGTCGGCAGCGGCAAGACGGCGGTCGCGCTGCTGTCGATGCTGGCCGCGATGGAGAACGGCTATCAGGCGGCGCTGATGGTGCCGACTGAAATCCTCGCCGAGCAGCACGCGCGTAACGTCAAGCGAATGCTGGCGGCGGCGCCGTATCGAGTCGAACTGCTCACCGGCTCGCTTCGCGCGGCGGAGAAGCGGCGACTGCACGCGGCGCTGACCGAAGGCGAGATTCACGCCTGCATCGGCACGCACGCGCTGATTCAAGAGGCCGTCACGTTTCACAAACTCGGTCTGGTTGTGATCGACGAACAGCATCGTTTCGGCGTGCTGCAACGCGCGGCGTTACGCGAACGCGGGTACAACCCCGACGTGCTGGTGATGACCGCAACGCCCATCCCGCGCTCGCTGGCGATGACGGTGTACGGCGACCTCGACGTATCAGTGATCGACGAGTTGCCACCCGGACGCACGCCGATTAAAACGGTCGTGGTCGGCGAAGACCAGCGCGCCGGTGTCTACAAAGGTGTCGAGCGCGAGGTGCGCGGCGGTCGCCAGGTCTATATCGTCTACCCGCTTGTCGAAGAGTCGGAGAAGGTTGATTTGAAAGACGCGACGCGGATGTACGAACACCTGCGCGACCGCGTCTTCCCACACTTCCGAATCGCGCTGCTACACGGCAAGATGAAAACGGCGGACAAGGAAACGGTGATGCGGTCGTTCGTCTCCGGCGAGACGCAGGTACTGGTCGCGACCACGGTCGTCGAAGTCGGTGTCGACGTGCCGAACGCCTCAGTGATGGTCATCGAGCACGCCGAGCGCTTCGGCCTGTCGCAACTCCACCAACTACGCGGGCGCGTCGGACGCGGCGCGGAGCAATCTTTCTGTGTGCTGCTCGCCTCCGACAAACAAACGACCATCGCGCGCCAGCGGCTCGGCATCATGGAAGAGACGAACGACGGTTTTCGCATCGCCGAGAAAGACCTGGAGATTCGCGGCCCCGGCGAAGTGATGGGCACCAGACAGTCCGGCATCCCGACTTTCCGCGTCGGCAACATCGTCCGCGACCTACACATCCTCGAAGAAGCGCGGCGCGAGGCTGATTATTATTTAACGGCGCGCCAGCGCACCCGCGAGACCTCGCAATTGATCGAGCGCGTCCGCGCCGACGCGCGCTTCGGCCTCGCCGCCATCGGTTGAGACTTTGCACAGCCGCGCCGCCGCCTGTAATAGACTTCAAGAAAAAGGATGAGCCTCGAATCACAGCCAGTGAACAGTTTCCAGTTTTGAGTTTTGAGCTGAAAACTGAAAACTGGAAACTGTTTACATTCGCTTACATCATGCGGATCATCGCCGGACAATACCGCGGGCGGGTGTTGAAAAGCCCGCCGTCGATGCAAATTCGACCGACCTCCGACCGCTTGCGCGAGACCCTCTTCAACGTGCTCGCGCCGCGCATCGAGGGCGCGCGGTTCCTTGATTTGTGCGCGGGGTCGGGCGCCATCGGCATCGAGGCATTGTCGCGCGGCGCCTCGTTCGTGTCGTTCGTGGATCGCGCGCACAAGATGTGTGGCCTGGTCGAAGCGAACCTCGATCTGTGCGGCGTCTCCGAAGACGCGACCGAGGTCGTGAAGAGCGACGCCTCAGAATTTCTGCGCCACACGGTCAAAGGCGGCGGCGAGAGTTGGCGCGGCGGCAAAGGACCGTGGGACGTGGTCTTCTTCGACCCGCCTTACGCCGACGACTACGCGCCCGTGATGGCGGCCTTCGGCGAACACACTCGCGCGCTGCTTTGCGACGGCGGCATCCTCATCGTCGAACACCACCATAAAAATAACTTGCGCGACGAAGTCGGCAACATACGCCGTTGGCGCGTGCTGAAGCAGGGTGATTCGGCGCTCAGTTTTTACGAGGCAGTATGATTCATCGTACGGTTTGACCGAACATGTTCGCGTATGTAAATTCTCGCCGCCGCAAAAGTATCCCGAACCACCCACCCAACATCAAACGGGTATCGAATCATCTTCTAAAATTCGTAATTAAAAAAGGTAAGAAGATCATGCGAGCAATCAAGGCTTTGGAGGTACTGGGTACGCTACGCTTCTTCTCTCAACTAATTAAAGTAAGATTTTTCATCGCGGCGACAATTCTTGTTTCCGCTTTCTATGCAACTCAATCACTCGGCGGCGCTGCGTCACCGGCGCAGCAGGGCAGCCGAATCAGGGGCACGGTCGCCGCGGTGACAGCGGACCGGCGGCAACCTCTGCTCGGCGCGGTCGTGACACTCGACGGCGCGGTGCTCCAAGGGAAAAAACTCCAGGCCGTCAGCGATGAAGATGGCGCTTACGACTTCACCGGGTTAATCGCCGGCGACTATGTGCTCTCGGTCGAGGTGCCGGGTTTCGAGAAATACGAGCAGCGCATGATGGTCGCCATCGAGGCGGCAGTCGTAGCAAACATTCTTCTCCAACCGACGGCGCTCAACGAAAGCGTGACCGTCACCGCCGACGAGAATCAGCTTGATAAAACGAGTTCGAGCGTCGCCGGGCAGATTTCGACCACGACGCTGCGCAACGCCCCGCTCGTCAATGAAAGATTTCAGGACGCACTGCCGCTACTGCCCGGCGTGGTGCGCGGGCCTGACGGGTTGCTAAACATCAAGGGCGCGCGCGCGTCACAGAGCGGTGTGCTCGTCTCCAGCCTCAACGTCACTGACCCCGTAACCGGCAACGCAGCGATTGAATTGCCGCTCGAAGCGGTCGAGACGATTCAGGTTTACTCTAATCCGTATTCGGCGGAATACGGCAAATTCACCGGCGCGTTGACGAGCATCGAAACTCGCTCCGGTTCGAATCAATGGCGCTACCTTGTGACCAACGTGCTGGTGCGCCCGCGCGTCCGCGAAGGCCACATCGTCGGCGTGCAATCGGCGACGCCGCGCATTGCCGTCGGCGGCCCCATCGTGAAAGACAAACTCTTCTTCTTTCAGGGTCTCGAATACCGTTTCGTCCGCACCGAAGTACCGAGTTCGCGTCTGCCGCTACTTGGGCGCGACAATAAGCTGGAGAGTTTCGATTCGTTCACGCGCGTGGATTACAACGTCAACGCGACAAACCGGCTGACGGCAAGCTTTTCACTCTTTCCGCAGAAGCGCGACTTCTTCAACCTCAACTCGTTTAACCCGCTGGAGACGACCGCCAACTTTCATCAGCGCGGATGGTTCTTCGCGCTCAACGAGCAGGCTGTCTTTGGTGACGGCGGGCTGCTGCAATCCGGCTTCAGCGTCAAGCAGTTCGACGCCGACATCTTCGGCAACAGCGGGGAGCCTTACGTGATCGCACCGGAGCGCAGGTTCGGCGGTTGGTTCGACCGCCAGCACCGCGAGAGCCGTCGCTACGAGTGGCTTGAAACCTACAATCTGCCGGAGCGACGTTGGCGCGGGCGGCACGCGCTCAAGCTCGGCTTCAACGTCAGCCGCACCAGCTTCGACGGGCGCGACACTTCCGCGCCGGTCAGAATCGCCCGCGCCGACAACACCACGAGCCGGCTCGTCGGCTTCAGTGGAAGCGGCGAGCTTCAGCGCAACAACATTGAGTTCGCCGCCTTCGCGCAGGATAAGTGGAATGTGAACGAGCGTGTGACGCTTGATTTAGGGCTCCGCCTTGACCGCGATCAGTTAGGCGCCGGCAACAATTTCGCGCCCCGCCTCGGCTTCGCCGTGCTGCCGACGCGCTCGGCGCGCACCGTCATCCGTGGCGGCGTCGGACTCTTCTATGACAAAATCCCGCTCAGCGTCGGCGTCTTCGAGCAGTATCAGAACTTCGTCATTACTGATTACGCGACGGACGGAGTGACCGCCGTGGGCGCGCCGCGACTTCTTCGGAACGTCATCGAGGGCGATGACTACCGTCATCCCTACAGCATCGCGCGGAACGCACAGGTCGATCACGAATTCGCCACCAACTTTCTGTTGCGCCTCGGCTACGAAGAGCGCCGCACGCGCCGCGACTTCGTCGTCGAGCCGCAGTTGCGCGGCGCCAACGACAGCCTCCTGCTGCTCACGAATGATGGCGAGTCACGCTACCGCGAATTTCAGGTGACGGCGCGCTACCGCGTGCAGGAGCGACGCAACCTGTTCCTCGCCTACACGCGCGCGCGCGCGACCGGCGACCTCAACGATTTCAACACGTACTTTGGCAACGCGCGCGACCCGGTGCTCCGCCCGAACGAACGCTCGCGGCAACCGTTCGACGCGCCCAACCGCCTGCTCTTTTGGGGCGACATCGGACTGCCCTTTGATGTCGTCGTCACGCCCGTTGTCGACTGGCGCAGCGGCTTCCCCTTTTCGCTCCTGGACGAAAATCAGAACTACATCGGCGGACGCAACCGCGCCGGACGCTTTCCTTCGTACTTCACGCTCGACTTGCAGGCGACGAAGGGGCTGACGATTCGCGTGCCTTCGCTCGGCATAATCCCGGCGACGTTTCGCGGACGGGCGGTTAAAGGGCGCGCCGGAATAAAACTCTTCAACCTGACGAACCACTGGAACCCGCGCGACGTGCAGGAGAACATCGCCAGTCCTGACTTCGGCACCTTCTATAACAGCGTCCGCCGGACCCTTCGTTTGAAATTCGAGTTCGTTAAGTTTTAGGGCTGCTCACAAGGTAAGTAGCAAGGCAAAAGTAAAAGGCAAAAGTGAAAGCCACCGGGAACAGATGCTGGATGTTAGTCCGGGACCTTGGCAGGTGGTGTTGCCAACATCTGACATCCGGCATCTGACATCTAGTTCACTCAACCCTGATCCTGGATAATTTTTGCGCGAGGTACTTGAGCATTTCGGCGCAGCCAATAGTCGCACCCGGTGGACAGAGGTCGATTGAGAGATGACACGCGACGCGACGCGTCGCGGTTAGTGTTATATTTCGCTTCCACGATTCCGAAGAAAAAGGGTCAGGTTCAATGTCATCTCAAACCAAATCATTCATCACGCCGGAAGAGTACCTGGCTATCGAGCGGAAGGCTGAGACCAGAAGCGAGTATTTCGATGGCGAGATGTTTCCGATGAATAGTGTCAGCAGGCGTCACGACTCGCAATCAATGACGGCAGCGAGCAGGCGCCACAACCTCATCGCCGGAAATATTTTTGCGGCCCTTCACCGACAGTTGTCAGACCGTCCGTGTGAGGTGTACGCCAGTGACATGCGCGTTCGCGTTCCCGCCACCGGCCTTTACACGTACCCGGATATAGCCGTTGCCTGCGAAGAGCCGCAGGCAGAGGACAGCCACTTTGACACGTTGCTTAACCCGGTGATGATCGTCGAAGTCTTGTCAGATTCCACAGAAGCATACGACCGTGGCAAGAAATTCGAGCACTACCAGCGGATCGAATCGCTGAAGGAATATGTCCTGGTCGCACAAGAGCCGTACCGGATCGAGCAGTTCGTCCGGCAGAGCGCGGCGCAGTGGCTTTACTCCGAAGCACGCCGCCCCGAAGACATCATCAAGCTGTCTTCAATCGAGTGCGAGCTTGCGCTGAAAGACATTTACGCGAAAGTAAGTTAACGATCATGCTCGTCCTCGGTATCGAAAGCTCTTGCGACGAAACGGCGGCGGCGGTTGTGCGCGACGGGCGCGAGATTCTGTCGTCGGTCATTTCGTCGCAGGTCGAGACTCATCAGCGTTACGGCGGCGTCGTGCCGGAGATTGCGTCGCGCGAGCACCTTGACAAGATCGTGCCGGTGGTCGGCGAGGCTTTGATGCGGGCCGGGGTCAGCTACGCGAAGATCGATGGCATTGCTGTCACGACCGGGCCGGGGCTGGTCGGGTCGCTGCTCGTCGGCGTCTCGTATGCGAAGGCGATGGCTTACGCGCTGAGCAAGCCGCTGGTCGGTATCAATCACATCGAGGGCCACGTCTACTCGGTCGTGTTCGACAATCCGCCGGTCGAGTATCCGGCGTTCGCGCTGATCGTCTCCGGCGGGCACACCAACCTTTTCTATGTGCCGGAACCGGGACGTTACAAAGTGCTGGCGCGCACGCGCGACGACGCGGCGGGCGAGGCGTTCGACAAGGTGGCGAAGATGCTCGGACTCGGTTATCCCGGCGGCCCCGCCATCGAGCGTCTGGCGCGTGAAGGCGACGCGCGGGCCGTGCGCTTCAGCGTCCCGCGCATGGGCGATGGGCGACCCGATTTTAGTTTCAGCGGACTAAAGACCGCCGTTGCCAGGCACGTCCGCGAAAGCGGCATCAAGCCGCTCGCAGCGGCGGACGATGAAGCGTCGCAATCGATTAAGGATGTGGCAGCCGGGTTTCAAGACGTAGTCATCCGCTCGCTTATCGGAACAACGGAGAGGCTGGCCGAAGAATATGCCCCGCGCACGCTGATCGTCGCTGGCGGCGTCGCCTGTAACCAAGCATTGCGTGACGCGGCGAGCGCGGCGGCGCGACGCATCAGTGTCCCCGCGTACTTCCCTTCGCGCCATCTTTCGACGGATAACGCGGCGATGATCGCGGCGGCGGGCACCATCAAGCTTCAAGCCGGGGAACGTGCCGGCTTCGACCTTAACGCGGACGTGTCGATGCGATTGCAAAACTTTGAAGTGGAGGATGAAGCGTTGCGGCATAACCGCGTCCGTTACCGGTTGTGAGGTTGTTGGGCTGTTAATGTCGCCCACACAAAATCAAAAACCGCACCGCCATCAATGGCGGTGCGGTTTTTAGTGCCGGGCAAGTTGCGAGGCGAAGTCCAAAAGAACGTCCTTGCGAGGGGGTGAACTTAAGAACTTCAAGCCATTGTCCGGCAAAGCTTTTCTAATTTGGAATTAATGATTGATACGTGCTACTTCGCTTCCTGATTTCGACGCAACGTCGATATTTTTCGCAAGCTTCAACGGATTCATTTCATCAAGCTCAATCGTCACGATATCGCCTCGACGCACATCTTTCAACGAGACTATCTTCCCATCGATTTTCACATTTGTGTTGGCACTGTCGACGGCGATAACATGCTCGACGCCGGATTGCGCGATGACGGAGATGCGTGTGTCGCTCACTTCGCTAACCTCAACGTTGACCATACGTGTATCGGAGTCATTGGCACTGTGCGCCGCAACTGAACTTGAAAAGACGGCCAGCAAAATCGCGGTTAGTAAACAGGCCGAAGATTTTCGTTTTAACATTATCTCAATGCCTCTTTGTAAACGCTGAACCGAAGCCTTGATCCGCAGGAGATTAAGTTATGACCACATGCCTAATGGCAACAGTCATGCCGCAATGGGATTAATACCTTGGTTAGTCCGCAAAGCCAAGATTCATGGCGAATAAGGTCAACATGGATACTTGCCGACAGGATTAAGCGCTGCTCGCTCCCCGTCCTTTTGTACCGAGAGAAGACGTTTCGTTTTGATGCGAACGGCATCAACTTAAAGGGCAGATAATAAGTAAGGCCGCCTTCAACATGGCGGCCTTCTCATCATTTATTCAGCGTGCTTCAATTCGTGCGAACTGTTATCCGAAAATGTCCCGCACCTTGTCCATCAAGCCTTTGTCTTCAAGGTCGCGGTCTTCGACCTCAGATAGTTGTTCAAGAAGCCGGCGTTGCTCACGAGAGAGTGAGGTCGGCGTGACGACGGTGACGGAGACAAACAGATCACCCCGGCCCCGACCACCAAGTACCGGCATCCCGCTGTTCTTCAAACGAAACACCGTCCCGGTCTGCGTGCCTGCCGGAATCTTCAACTGTTGCGGTTCACCGAGGGTCGGCACCGTCACCTCATCACCGAGCGCCGCCTGCGCAAACGTGATCGGCACAGAGGCGTAAAGATTATTGCCCTGCCGCTCGAACAGCTCGTGCTCTTTGACGTGGATGACGACGTAGAGGTCGCCCGCCGGGCCACCGCCGGTGCCGGACTCGCCCTCGCCGGCGATGCGTAGGCGCGAACCCGTCTCGACACCCGCCGGGATTTTCACCTCCATCGACTTTTCGCGCTCGACGCGCCCCGCGCCGCGACACTCTCCGCACGGCGTCTTAATGATGCGCCCCATGCCGCGGCACGTGCCGCACGTCCGGGCAACGGAAAAGAAGCCTTGTTGAAAGCGCACCTGCCCCGACCCGTTGCAGGTCGAGCAGGTTTCCGGCTGCGTCCCCTTCGCGGTGCCCGCGCCTTTGCAGAGGTCGCACGTCTCAAGGCGCGGGATGCGGAGTTGCGCCGTCATCCCGGCCGCTGCTTCTTCCAGCGTCATCTCCAGATCATAGCGGAGGTCTGAACCCCTCTGTGCGGCGGAGCGGCGTGAAGAGCCGGCGCGACCGCCGAACACGTCGCCGAAGCCGAACAGGTCGCCGAGGATATCTTCGATCCCACCAAAGCCCGCTGCGCCCCAGTTCGCCCCAGCGGCGGCGCCTGACACGCCGGCGTGCCCGAAGCGGTCGTAACGCGCGCGCTGCTCAGTGTCAGAGAGCACGGAGTAGGCTTCCGCCGCCTCCTTAAACATCTCTTCGGCCTCCGCATCGCCTGGGTTCTTGTCGGGGTGGTGACGCACCGCTAAGCGGCGGTACGCGCTCTTGATCTCCTGCTCGGTCGCGTTCTTGCTGACCCCTAGAATTTCGTAATAATCGCGCTTGCTCATCGTTCTGCAT
>JACDEG010000182.1 GCA_013816505.1 Pyrinomonadaceae bacterium
GAACGCGACGTTCTCATAAAAATTTATTGGGACGGCGAAAGCAGCCCGGCCATCGTTTGCCCGGTCGGCGACTTCTTCGGCTACGCCTGGGGACAGCCCGCAGTGAAATCTCTTCTCTTGGGAACGTCAGAAGATACGAACTACATTTATCTGCCGATGCCATTCGATAAGTCTGCGCGGATCGAGCTTGTCTCAGAGAATCGAAACAAATCGGCGATTGATGTCAACGCTGAAGTTAAGTTCACGCACGCTGGAAGAAGGCGAGATGAAGGCAAGCTCTACGCTCTATGGAGACGAGAAAACCTGACCGCCGAGGGGCGCCCTTTCACCTTCGTTGAGACTCAAGGCAGAGGGCATGTCGTCGGCTTCATTTTGCAGGCGCAAGGGACACAGTCCGGAGCCATCCCGGAATTTTTCGAGGGCGATGACGAGACGACGATTGACGGTGAGATGGTCATTCGTGGAACGGGTTCGGAGGATTTTTTCAACGGTGGATGGTACGATGTTCCGGGGCGCTGGGAGGATCGAGTCTCGCTTCCACTGAGCGGAAGTTTGGACTTCAAAAGGCATCTCGCCAGAACCGGCGGTTATCGCTTTTTGCTGACCGACGCTTACCCTTACACAAAGAACATTCTCTCCACCATCGAGCACGGACCGACCGGAAATAAAGTCCCTACCGACTACGCTTCCGTTACCTTTTTCTATTCCGAAAATCGTCCGACGGCGAGTCTCGCTCTGCCCGCGGTAGGGGAAAGAAGAGTCTCCGATCCGAACAGCGTAGTTTTCACGCCAGGGTGGACGACGCCGATTCACGCCTTCTCTTGGTCGAACGCCGTATTGGTGAAGAGGGACGATAAGATCGGTGATGAAAATCTCAGACATCTTTCGATGAAAGCCGAAGGGCGTGAAGTTTTCGGCAACCATTACATCTCGTTTATTTGTGAGATGCCGGCAACGGGCAAATATAGAGTCTCGATTCAAGCAATCACCGGCCCCACTCAAGGAAAAGTCCAACTGTTTCGTCATGAAGTCGGAATCGGGCAAGCGGTTGATCTCTATTCGAGCGAGCGGCAAAAGAGCGCGGTGATTCCGCTGGGTGAGCTGGAATTGAAAGAAGGCGACAATCGCGTGATGTTCAAGGTCATCGGCAAGAACGATCAATCTACCGGACTCGGATTTGATATTTATCGAATCATATTTGAAAAAGTCGGCTGAGACCTGAAAGCAGAAAGTAGTCCTGAAATCCTCAAAAGTTACTGGTGAATTGTGACAGGACGGTTGAGATGTCTATAAGCCGTGCGGTCACGACGTCAGCTAACAAACCTCGCCAATCAAATCAGCGTCGACAGGCAAAACTTGAGTGACCGAAATTCTTACTTGTCACTTGTCACCTGTTACCCGTCACTTTTGAGTGAAATCGATTAAAGCAAATGATGGTTCGAAGGAAGGTTGTTGCTCGAACTTTATGGCACGCTCTCCGAGATTCAAGCAAAGACCTGCGGCAAGAGGTGCCTGCTACATACCATCAAAATTACTTACACCCGCGCCAGCGACGGTGCGCGCCCCTCAGAGGTTCGTCGGTGATGGTTATTCATGCCGTTCATTGATGGGTTTGTCGGTATTCCTCGATAGCCTTCAGCTCTCGTCGACCCATCTCCTCCAACTTTTGTAACCAACTCTCCTTATAAGGCAGCAGCGCGTCCCGTAGAGCTTCAGCGACAGCGAGATTACGAAACCATTTCTTATCGGCGGGGACGATAAACCACGGCGCATGCTTGGCGCTGCAACGATTGAGCACGTCTTCGTAGGCGACGGCGTAATCGTTCCATCGTTCGCGCTCTTTCCAGTCGCCGACCGACAGCTTCCAGAACTTGGTCGCATCCTGCTCGCGTTTAATGAGTCGCTTCTCTTGCTCCTCTTTGCTGATGTGCAGATAGAATTTGAGGATGATGGTGCTGGAATCCGCCAGTAGTTGCTCGAAATTGTTGATGTGCTGGAAGCGCGCCCGCCACACCTCCTCCGACGCAAGGTTGTGGACTCGTACCACTAGCACATCTTCGTAGTGAGAGCGGTTGAAAATCCTGATGTGCCCGACGGCGGGCGTGTGCGTGTGCACGCGCCAGAGGAAATCGTGTGACAGTTCTACATCGGTCGGTACTTGGAAAGACGCTACCTCGCAGCCCTGCGAATTGAGAGGACCCGACACGACGCGAATCGTCCCGTCCTTACCGCTCGTATCGCGCCCCTGTAGCACAATGAGGACGCTCTGCCGCCGCGCCGCGTAGAGGAGTTCCTGTAACTCAATCAGTTCTTCGATCAGATGCGCGGTTCTCTTTTCCCCTTCGTCGCGCTTTAACCCCGCATCAGCGCCGGGGTCGAAATCCTTTAACTCGATTCGGCCGTTGCTTTCGACTCGGTACGCGTAACTCATTGTCAGCTTCCTCCGGCACCCGCCGTCAATACTACGGGTCATGTCACCCAAATGTGTTGATCAAATACTCATCTGACCAAAACACCAAAATACTAAAAAATCATATTTTGACAAAACTTTTGTCTGTTAACTTCACGTTTCTTTGCTAAAATTTCCTGGGACAAATGACTTCATAAAAATCTCCGAGCCTGCGATGAAATGTTTTCCCTGGAATATCTTATCTGAATGAATCGTTCACATCGGCGCATTAAAAGTCGGTGCGCCGGGAGATTTCAGGTAAGGCTTGAGCAGTTCTTCCCTCTTCCCACGCTCGGCGTGGCTATTGGCATTTCCATTGTGCGAGCACACCAGATTCTTTTGCAAGAGGTTCCGCATGGGTGTGAAAGAAAAATCCAAGCTTCTCATCATCACTGTTCTGAGCGGTCTAACTCATCTTGAGCATATAGTTTGAATCGCAATGAGCGTTGTGATCCAAACAACTAACGTTCGATTTCGACGTTAGCAAGTCTTTTCAATCTACATTACTACCTCGCAGTAAATCTCGACGAAGTGGAGCATGCGTCGTGGAGCTACCTCTGATTCTGGCTGGGCCGATCCTGCGCCGTGTCGAGCCAAGTCTGGTTGCAGTTTGGATTGCGCTGAAAGAGCCTGGAACGGTCAAGCTCTCCTTGTGGGAAGGCGGCCAGATCAAAGCGGGCGAACAAGGAGCTTTAGCGAGCGGCCCTGAGCCTGCGGCGGCGACGATACGAATCGGAGAAAGACTTCATGTCGTCGTCGTCACTTTGAAACTGTCATCGGGTAAAACGCTGCGCCCGGATCGCACCTACTCCTACGATCTCGCGCTGCAAACATCATCTGGCGCGAACACCTTAAAATCCCTTGGTCTGCTGAAAAACGACCCGCCCAATGCGACGCCCGATTCCGTCAGCGTCAAACATCTCGCGCTCGGCTTTGAAACGGATGTGCTGCCGACCTTCGCTTTGCCGCCGAACAAACTGAGTGACCTTCACATCGCACATGGCTCCTGTCGTCGTGCAAATGCCACGCTGCCGGACGGAATGGCGTGGCTTGATGACCTGCTTCGCCGCGAAGACGCTTTCAAAGACCCGCTCAAACGCCCGCACCAACTCTTTCTGACCGGCGACCAAATCTATGCCGACGACGTCGCGCGTGTGCATCTGGAGATGCTGATCGAACTCGGCAAAGACTTGTTCGGCAGAACAGTTGCCGCGGGGCAGAAACAAGTGATTGAGCAGTTGCCGGTCAAACGCGATCCCAACGGCGTATTGACGAAGTTTCCAGCAGATCAAATTCATTTCCCGCCGGGGCAGCGCCTGAAGCTGATCCTGAGCACGGCTCGCATGACCAGCCACGACGGGCACAGCCACCTGATTTCGTTCGCCGAATTCTGCGCGATGTATCTGACCGTGTGGAGCAATGCGTGCTGGGACAGCTTTCCACCGTTGACGCGCTTTACCGAGCGGCCCGAAGCCAGCGCCGACACCAAAGACATCCTCTCGCCGCCGGATAAGGTCGAAGATCGTGCTCGGATATATGCCTCTGAAATCGCCGCGCTCACTGAGTTTCGCCGCACACTGCCAAAAGTGCGGCGCGCTCTGGCGAACATCCCGACCTACATGATGTTTGACGATCACGAGATTACCGACGATTGGTATCTCAATCCGATCTGGCGCGACCGCGTGCTAACCAACCCGCTCGGCAAGACGATCATCCGCAACGGCCTGGTCTCTTACGCGCTCTTTCAAGGCTGGGGCAATGATCCGGTCAAGTTTGAAACCGGCGAGCGCAAACGCCTGTTTGAACAAGCGACACAACTCTTTCCGGTGAACGCGACCGTGGGGCCGAACGAAACCGCCGGCAACGAGATAGACAAACTGCTGGGATTGGATTTGAACGCCGGACTAACGGGCAGTAATCCACCCGTCAAATGGCATTATTCTGTCGCGGGCGAAAAGCATCTGGTGTTGGTGTTGGACAATCGCACGCGCCGCAGCTACGTCTCGCGCGTCGGGCCGCCGGGCAACGTCGCCATTTCCATCCAATCAGAGCAGATTCCCCCGGGGCCGCTGCCTGAAGGCAAAGAGGTTTTGTTCGTCATCCCGTCACTGCCCGTCCTCGGCCCTTCGATGTTTGATGAACTGATCGCGCCGGCATCCTATCGCGCTTACGACGTGATTGATTACGGCGACTTGCAAGGCAAGCCGGAAGACAAGGGACTCGGAACCAGAGGGATGATCGGCACCAATCCGGACGCCATCGAAGCCTGGGCATTCGACGCGACGACGTGCGAAGCACTGCTGCGCAGATTGGAACCGTACCGCAGCGTGATCCTGCTATCCGGCGATGTGCATTACGCCGCCAGCAACGCGATGAGCTATTGGAAGCGCGGCGATCAGGAACCGGCGCGCTTCGTACAGTTCATTTCCAGCGGGCTGCGGAATGTGATGCCCGGCTTCATCCGGCTGATTGATCGGACGCTGGCCTTCGGGCAGCGATTGATCCGCGAGGATTTCAAAGCGGATCGGCTAGGGTGGGACGTTAGTGCTGCCGACCTGTTCAAGTTTCCAGAGGGCATCCGCATCGTTCCCGCGCTGAAGGCCAAGTTGAAGGGAAGTCCGGTCCTGATCCCGACGCAGATTCTGCCCGCCGGCACGACCATCAACACCGCCAAACTTCCCGACTGGTCATGGCATGTGGAGGTGGGACTGGACAAGCGCAAAGACGCGGAGCGCCCCGCACCCGCGCGCCCCGATCCATTGGATCGAGCCAACCCCACCGCAGATGTCGCCGAGAATGTCGAAGGCTTTCGTCGCACCGCCAATCGGCACTTCCGGCAAATGGAGAAGCTGGGCAATTCGCGCCAGGTTCTTTTCTTCAACAACCTCGGCGTGGTGCGATTTGAACTCCGCAAAGAGAAACCCGACCAGCCGGAGATTCTCTTCGCCATCCACGATCTGTACACGGTTCATGCCGACCCGGCCAGTCCCACCAACGAGCCGCCAACGCCGGAGGTGTACACGCGACATGAAGCAAAGTTGCGAATGATTGACGCGGTGAGGCCGGAAAAGAAGCTGATACCACGAAGCTAAAACGAAGAAGTGGATTGTATGTCAGAACCGCCTGCTATAGCTTGGGCGGGTTTTCCCCGTAACAACCCGCCCGTTACCGCAGGCGGTACTGACCTGCTCTTCAAGGAGTCACAATGCAGGACGTAATCGGATGGTTCGCGGACTTCTTTACATGGGTGAAAGAGAAGATGGCTTTCGAGGAGACTCGTCAAGCCCTGCTCAGCGATCTGGGAATCGAGACGACAGGTCCGACGCCGGAACCTAACATCCCGCAAACGAATATCGATAGCATCCGAAGTTACCAGCAGTCAGTCAATCCCGACCGTCAGGCTTTGATGAGCGTCCTCGCGGACATTCGCGCCATCGTCACTTCGCTCTTCTCCTTTTTCGCGTCTTTCCAGTTGAGTCCGTCAGAGGTGGTCGAGGTCACTCATCGTGCGCTGAATCTGCTGGCGCTCAACTACATTCGCATACGCGAGCCGCACTACTATTTCATTGCGCAGTTGCTGGATTTCATCGAAGACACCGGCACGCCATTCTTAAGCGGGAAGGTTAGTTGGAATCGTTTCGTTGATCTCTTCACCGACGGCGTAGGGTATTTGTTGGAGACGATCCTGATTGATATTGGGGACGAAGAAGAGGCGCAGCAGCGTTCTGATTTTTACTTCACGCCGCTGGCGTATGTGTTCTCCACAATCTTCGGAGAAAAAGGCAAGGCGCTCTATGGCTGGGACGCCGCGCCGGAATCCACTACGCCGAAAGCGGACGCAATCTCGCGGCGAATGCTCAGCGCCGCCTTTCTCAGCCGCGACGTAGACCCCGCGACCAATAAGGTCATCGAAAAACAGATTAATACATCGCTCTACTTTTTGACCCCGGCACAAAATGGTCCGGGGCTGTTCCTGACGCTCGGTGGCAGCGGCGACCTCGAAGCGCTGTTGGGCGAAAAATGGAAAGTGATCTTCAAAATGAGTTCGGGTGCGTTGGTGGATATGACCATCGGCGGCGCGAACATCTTCACCATTCGCGGTCCGGCGGGCGGCCCGACGGACATCCGCACCAGCCTCGCGCTTCAATCCGTGCCGGACGAAACCAATCGTTCTTTCGTGTTGCCCGGCGACAGTGACACGCACGTCGAGATCGGCAACATCGCGTTCACCGTCGCGCTCAATTCCGCCGAAGCCGAAATCAAACTATCGCTCAACGAATGTGCGCTGGTCATCGCGACCAAAGACAACGACGGCTTCATGGCTTCGTTGCTGCCGAGCGAAGGCTTGCGTCTGCCCTTCAATTTCGGAATCGGAGCCAGTAACAAACGCGGATTATTTACCGAAGGCAACATCCCTCTGCTTTCGGGAAGGTCAACCGGCGGCTCGCTACTGAGCGATGCCAGCAATCCCCGACTATTAGCGCGGACGCGCGGCAACGGCGCGCCGACCACCGCTCTGCCAGCTTCGCCAAGCGACGCGCCCGTGCCCATCGCGGGTGCCATCGGCAAAGGTTTCAGTGTGCCGATTCCAATCGGTAAATCGCTGGGGCCAGTCAATCTGCATTCGCTTCTACTCAAGCTGGCAGCGACCACAACTACCACCGACCCGTCCGATGTCACAGTGGAAGCGAGCGCCGCATTGAGTCTGAAACTCGGCCCCGCCTTCATCAGCATTGATCGGCTGGGCTTTCAGTTGAATGTGGCGTTTCCCGAAAGTGGAGGCAATCTGGTCTTCGCCGATCTGTCGATGGGACCGGCGCTGCCACGGGGCGTCGGCGTCACGATTGACTCGGCGGTGGTCACCGGCGGCGGGTTTCTATTTCTCGACCAAGAGCGCGGACAATACGCGGGCGTGGTGATGTTGGAGTTGGGAGGCGGGGTCGCGGTCAAAGCCATCGGCTTAATCGCCACGCGGTTGCCAAACGGGTCAAAGGGATTTTCGCTGCTGGTCATCATCACAGCCGAAGGCTTCAAACCAATCCCGCTCGGCCTCGGCTTCAAGCTGACAGCCATCGGCGGTTTACTGGCCATCAACCGCACCTTCAACGAGGGCGTGTTGCGCGAAGGCATCAAGAATCACACGCTCGACAGCGTGCTTTTTCCCGCAAACCCGACGCGCGACGCGCTGCAACTCCTCAGCACGCTCGACAAAGTTTTCCCCATCGCCAAAGGCCATCACCTATTCGGCCCGATGGTGGAAATCGTATGGGGCACGCCGACGATCTTTACGATGCAGTTGGGCATTGTGCTGGAGATCGGCGCGCGGCTGCGGCTACTGGTGGTGGGACAAATCGAGGCGATTCTGCCGAAGAAAGAGAACGATCTGCTGCGGCTCAAGATGGACGTCGTCGGCATCCTGGATTTCGATCAAGGCACGGCTGCGCTCGACGCCGTGCTGTACGATTCGCGTCTGCTGAAAAAGTTTGTGCTGACCGGCGGGATGGCGCTGCGATTGAAGTGGAAAGGTGCGCCGAACTTCGCGCTGGCGATTGGCGGAATGCATCACGCCTTCAATCCGCCCGCCAATTTCCCCCGCCTGGACCGCATCGCCATCAGCCTTAGTTCCGGCGATAACCCGCGTATCACCTGTGAAGCGTATTTCGCCATCACCTCGAACACGGTGCAGTTCGGCGCACGGGCTAATCTGTATGCGGGCGCACACGGCTTCAGCATCGAAGGCGACATCGGCTTTGACGTGCTGATTCAATTCAACCCGTTTCACTTCCTCGCGGAATTCCACGCTTCGATTCAACTCAAGCGCGGCTCACGAAATCTGTTTAAGGTCTCAGTTTCAGGTGCGCTGGAAGGCCCACGCCCGTTGCGCGTTCGTGGCAAAGCATCGTTTGAAATCTTCTGGTGGGACATCTCGATCAGTTTCGACAAGACGCTGGTCGAGGGGGAACGGCCCGCGCCGCCTCCGGCCATCAACGTGCTGAACGAGCTATCGCTGGCGCTCGGCGATGCGCGCAATTGGGCGGGCACACTCCCAGACGGTGAGCGCCGACTGGTCAGCGTGCGCGAGATGCCAACCGCCAGTGAGGTTGCCATCCATCCGCTCGGCAAGCTGGCCGTCAAACAGACCGTCGTGCCGCTCAATCTGACACGCGACATTGATAAGTTCGGCAACACGACGCCGAGCGGCCCACGTCGCTTCACGGTCAGCAGCATCACCGTCGGCGGACAGGCGCAGACACCCAAACCGCTGTTAGACTTTTTCGCGCCCGCACAATTCTTCGAGATGTCAGATGACCAGGCTATCGTCAGCCCTTCATTTGAAACGATGGAAGCTGGCTTGATGATCGGAGCGGATGACTTTGTCTTCAGCGATGCGGACAAGTTGGCCGCGCCGCTCACCTTCAAAACGATCATCGTGGACAAGCAGTCGAATACGGCAACGCCGACCAAAGGCTACGAGCTGAATGCCGCGCGGTTGTTTGCGCAAGCCGCATTCGGCGCGGCGGCCAGGAGCGAGGTACGACGGACAGGCAACGCCAAATACCAAAACCGCGAGCGCCCGCCCGCCGTCACATTAAACAAGCCGGGCTGGGTCATTGCTTCGACCGACGACTTGTCACTGCAAACGATCCCCGGCGTCGAAGCCGGAAGGCAGATGAATTGGATTGACGCTCAACAGGCATTGCAAAGATTCAATCAACAGAATCCCAATGAAGCGAAAAAGCGGCAGATCGTTCCGAGCTTTGAAATTGGATGATGAAGATTTGGGTAGTGGTTGAAAAGTAATAGCGTGAACGGTCTTCGCCTCTGTCGCGAACACCACCAGCGCCGCACAAATTCGATGAGGTGATGTGGTCATGCCTGAATCAAACATAATCGCCAACGCCATCTTCCTGCCGTGGGTGCGACAGGGTGCGGCGGCGAACATTCCAACCGCCGACACGCTGTTAGCCAATCAAAGCGGGCGCGTCTCGTTGCCAATCAAATTGCGAATCAATAATTCGCAGGATGTGAATGTATCCGTGCGGTTGATCGGGCCGGGCGAAGTGACAGCGATTGATCCGCAACAGATCATCCGCACCGAACCGCGACGCGGAAACGTCAACTTCGAGCCGAACTATTTTGCGGCCATCGAATTCGACCGGCCAGATTTCCCGTGGCTCTTCACACCAGCCAAAGCGGGCGCGGATGCCCGCTTACGTCCGTGGTTATGTCTGGTGGTGGTCAAAAAGCAGCCGGGCGTGGCGCTGCGCGCGGATCGCTCGTTGCCGCTGCCGATGCTCGACATCGGTGCGCCCGCCAAGCCCGGCGATGAGTTGCCGGATGCAACCGAATCGTGGGCATGGGTCCACGCTCAGCTTTCCGCGGCGGCGAATGCGACCGCGACGGAGATGACGGAAATCTTGAAAACAAGGCCGGAGCTATCTGTGTCACGCATGCTCTGTCCGCGACTGCTTGAACCGGCGACGGAGTATCTGGCTTGCGTCGTTCCCACGTTCGAGCTTGGGCGCAAGGCCGGACTGAATGTGCCGATTCAACCCGCGGACGAGCAGCGGCTCGATCCGGCGTGGCTACCCGGCGCGCAGCAGGTCACACTGCCGGTTTATTACCACTGGGAATTTCGCACCGGCGCGGTGGGCGACTTTCAGTCGTTAGTGGAGTTATTGGAATCGCGCCCGGCACCGCCCGGAGTCGGCACACGCCCGTTGGACATCAGCCGGCCCGGCTTCAAGCTCCCGCCGCAGACGCCGCCCAACGTCACGCTCAATCTGGAAGGCGCGTTACGCGTGCCGAATGCTGTTCCCACCGAATGGTTGGATAAGGCGCGCCTGCCGTTTCAGCAGGTCCTCAAAAACATCATCAACGCGCCCGCGTCGATCCCGACCAATCAAGAGACGCCGCTCGTCGCGCCGCCGATCTATGGTCATTGGCAAGCGGGGCGGCATCAGGTAGACAATGCGGCAACTCCTCCGCCGGTGTGGCTCGATGAGTTGAACCTCGATCCGCGTCAGCGCGTCGTGGCGGGATTCGGCACACAGGTCGTGCAGAGCCAGCAGGAGCAGTTGATGGCATCGG
>JACDEG010000653.1 GCA_013816505.1 Pyrinomonadaceae bacterium
GTCGAGTACCACCCGAAGACGATGGAGCCGATCCCAGCCATCGCCGAGCGTTGGGAGATCAACTCTGACATCTCCGAGTTTGTCTTTCATCTTCGCAAGAATGCGCGCTGGTCGAACGGCGATCCGATCACCGCACACGATTTTGTGTACAGCTTGCGGCGTGGCCTTGCTCCGGCGACGGCGGCGCGGGCCGCGAATCTGGCCTACTACATCAAATACTCGCAGCCGTTCAACGAGGGCGCGATGTTTGTGCGCGACCCGCAGACCGGTGCGTTCCTGCTGGAAAAGGATTTCGCGCCACAGCCTTCGACGCCGGCGACTGTCGAAGCAGTGAAGACATCTTCAGCGGCTACCGAGAAGGCAGGGAAGACGACGACTGATGTGCCCACAACGCAACAAGTCGCGAATCCGGCCCCAGCAGTTGAGACTGAGTTTTACCGCTTCATCCATTCACCCGCGCGGCTGGTCGTGACGGCGGACGAGAAGAAGCGCGCTCAACAACTTGAAGCGAACCCTAAACTAAAGGCCGCCATCGCGAACAAAGAATTCGTGCCGGTCAAAGCCGAAGACATCGGCATCGAAGCGGTTGATGATTACACCGTCCGCATTACACTGACACAGTCCGCGCCTTTTTTCCTCGGCCTGCTTGCGCATCAGTTCTTCAAAGTCGTCCCGCGCCAGGCGATTGAAAAGCACGGTAGGGTCAACTGGACACAGCCGGGCAACATCGTCACGTCCGGTCCCTTTAAGCTTAAGTCGTGGAAGCCTTACAACGAGGTGGTCGTCGAACGCAACCCGATGTATTGGGACGCCGCGAACGTCAAGTTGCAAGAGATACGGTTCTACCCGTCGGATGAACTAACCACGACAATGAATCTCTACAAAGCGGGCGAGGTTGACGCGACGTTTAATCACACCGTCCCGGCGGGATGGAACGATGTTGTGCGGCCGAAGAAAGATTATATGGACGCGCCAGAGGTGGCGATTGAGTTTTATTTGATTAATACGAAGAGGCCCCCGATGAACGACAAGCGCGTGCGCCGGGCGTTCAGTATGGCGATTGACAAAATCGCTCTGGCGAAGTGGCGTAAGACCGCTAAACCCCTCACCGCTTTTTCACCGGAAGGGATTTTCCCCGGCTACCAGCAGCCGAAGGGCGTGGGCTTCGACCCGGAGCGCGCCAAACAACTTCTCGCCGAAGCGGGCTACAGAGACGACTCGGGGAAGTTCGATCCCCAAAAATTCCCGATCAGTGAGGTCGAGGTAAGTTACAACACGAACGAGTCGACCAAGTCCACGGCCGAGTTCGTGCAGGCGCAGTGGAAGCAGAACCTCGGCATCACCGTGCCGATCAAAAACATGGAAACCAAAACGTACTTGGACCACATGGCGAAGGTCCAGTACAAAGGCTTCGCGCGGCGCGGGTGGGTCGGTGACTACATGGATTTGTTCACCTTCCTCAATCTCTTCTACACGGCGGAGGGGAACAACGGTACGGGCTGGTGGGACCCGAAATATCCCGCGCTGTTGGACGAGGCGAACAGCACGCTCGACCAGCGGAAGCGCTACGAACTTTTAGCGAAAGCCGAAGCGATGATATTGGAAGCACAGCCCATCATCCCGCTCTACACACCAGCGACCAACTGGATGAAGAAGCCATACGTGAAGGGGATGTACCCGAATCCCGGAACGCTGCACGCCTGGAAGTACGTCTACATCGAATACGACCCGGCGAAGTGGGATCGCGGCATGCCGGAAATGACCGATTAAGTGATAGGTGATGGGTAATAAGAGATAGGAGGCTAGACTGTGCGCCCACATGAAAAACTGGAAGTGTGGGATCAGGCAGTGACGTTCGTTGTCGCTGTGTATAAAACAACTGACACTTTTCCGAAAGAAAAAAAAATTCGGACTGACGTCTCAGATTCGACGCCCCGCCGTCTCAGTGTCCGCTAACATAGCGGAAGGAGCGGGGCGCCAATCTGATAAAGAATCTCTTAACTTCTTATCCATGGCGCAAGGCTCGGCAAGTGGGTTAGCAACCGAGTTGCTCATCGCATGCCGTCTTGGATATGTCAGTGAAGAGGCATATAGATTGATGAGCGATGAACCGGATAGCATCGGGCGGATGATCGTCAGTTTATCTCGGTTTCTCAAGCAAAAATCAAATCAACCTATCACCCATCATCCATTACCTATCACTTAAGAGGAGTGGTTATGTTCAGCTTCATCATTCGTCGTTTGATTGTGATGGTGCCGATGGTCCTGATTGTTATCACTTTGACGTGGGCGTTAGTGAGGCTCGCGCCGGGCAACTTCTATTCGGGCGAGAAGAAACTCCCACCCGCCATCGAAAAGAATATCCGTGAAAAGTACGGACTGAACAAACCGTGGTACGTGCAGTACGGCAAGATGATTAAGAGCGTCGCGACCGGCGACCTCGGTTCGTCTTTGAAGTTCGAAGGGCAGACCGTCAACGGCATCCTGCGCCGCACGCTGCCCGTCTCGGCGACGCTCGGACTGCTTGCCTATCTGCTGGCACTCGTCGTCGGTGTGACCGCCGGAACACTCGCCGCCTTAAAACAGAATTCGCGAATTGATTATGCCTCGATGACGCTCGCGATGCTCGGCATTTCGCTGCCGAACTTTGTGCTCGGTCCGATTCTCGTGCTGATCTTTTCGCTGACATTTTTCTGGCTGCCGCCGGCGCGTTGGGGCGGCGTTCCGAGTTGGAACTTGGTGCTGCCCGTCATCACTCTCTCTGCCATCTACATGGCATACATCGCTCGCCTGACTCGTTCCGGGATGCTCGAAGTTTTGCGCTCCGACTACATCCGCACGGCGCGCGCGAAGGGCCTGCGCGAGCGCGACGTGGTGATTCGGCACGCGCTGCGCGGCGGGCTGCTGCCGGTTGTTTCCTTCACCGGCCCGGCGCTCGCCTTTCTCGTCACCGGCACCGTCGTGATTGAGCGTATCTTCGCGCTGCCGGGGTTGGGGAACTACTTCATCAATGCCAACCTGAACCGAGACGAACCTCTAATCATCGGGATCGTCGCGTTTCTCTCGATAGTGATTCTGGTTTTCAACCTTCTGGTCGACATCGCCTATGGCTTTATTGACCCGCGCATCAGGTACTGAACAGATGAAGGAAGAAGAGAGAGGCCCGCACACCGAACAGCCGCGTGTCGTGCCAGGGCTGGCCGAACGCTCCGCCGATTCGTCGCTTTCGCCGCTCGGCAC